>CAMWIF010000203.1 GCA_947174225.1 uncultured Porphyromonadaceae bacterium
CTGAAAAGATTGCTGTGCCCAACGGTTGGAGCACAGGCATTCCGGTAGAATTTCACCTCGCTGATTCAACAGTGCGCAAAGGAAATGTTGGTGGCGGATATATTGATCCTCAATATCCTGACTATGTAGGTCTGCGTTCAGCCATTACTGGAGAGAAAATAAAAGTGCTGAAAGCTGGAGAAGGGATTATAAGTGAGGACTTTGCTAAAAAGTATTTTTTGGGTAAGAATCCTATAGGAGCTGTTCAGACTCTCACAATCTTCGACACTCAACCGATACCTATAACCATCGTAGATGTCTATAAGACTCCCTCAGCCCAAGGTTTTAATTTTATATTCAACGACTACTTTTATTATTGTATTGCTGATAATATAGAGGATCTTGAATTAAAATATTGCTTCAGCGGTATATGGATAAATGTAGTGTTGAGAGAGAACTCTACACGCGAGCAGCTTTTGAAAGAGATAAATGAGCGCGTCAAGCCAATGGGACTGACTGCGGAATTGACAAAGGCATCAGACGATACTAAAGTAAGTATGCTTATAACAATACAGCTGCTTGGCTATATCATAGGCTCGCTTATACTTTTGGCAGCTATAATCGGATTTCTGCGCATCCAGACTCAGCTGTTCCGGATTCGTAGCCGGGAACTATCGCTTCGCCTCGTAAACGGCGCTACTCGTCTGAAACTTTTCAGCTTACTCTTCATTGAAGTAGCCATAACCATCTGCTTGGCAGTTATTGTAGCCCTACTCCTTGGCGGCTTGTTGCAGGATTTCTGTGACAATAAACTAAATCTATTCATAGATGGCACAGGGGTAAAAATCAAAGGCCTTGGACTTGTCAGTCTTGAGATAGGAGGAGCATTACTCGTCATTTGCAGTCTGATAGCTTGGGTTATTCTCCAACGGGTTGTCAAGTCAACCGGTGGCTTATCGGCAAATATGCGTAGAAGCCGCAATCATCTGTTCCGCAACACGATGTTAGGGATCCAGATAGTGATCAGCTTTATCTTTGTAAGCTCCACTTTCATATTAGTGAATGCAGGAGACAAAATACTGAAGGCTTGCAATGTGCCTGACAACGACGACTTTTATAGGGAATGTCTTTATTTGGAGTCGGTGTATGCCACCGACCGGCCTCTTCTTCTCGATGAGCTTAAGCGTTTGCCTGAGCTTGAAAAGATGATTATGTGTAGCAAAGGATTCTGGGCTGTAAAGGAGGTGGGAATTAATCCTGAAGTTAGGTTTAAATTTCCGAATCTTGAGTTTTTTACCACGTATTGCACTCAGGATACGTCGCTTGTTTCCCTGTTAGGGATGGAGGTCGACTGGCTCAGTAAAGATACTTGCCCCTGAGAGGGTCTGCTTATCTCCGAGAATTTATATAACCGCTTCAACGAACTTGGAATTCTCGATAAGAACACACTTACTCTGGTTTTTTCGCCAACTTCACAACCCGCTCTCCCCGTTGTGGGAATAATCCGTAAAATACCCTATGACAGTGCCGGGGAAACGCTCGTTGCCTTTCAACCCGAATGGGAAGATTTAGGTTGGGGATATATGCTCGTTCCGAAAAAGGGAAAAGGAAAAGCACTTGAACGGAGCGTAAATGAGACGATAGAGCGTCTTGACCCGCAACTTATAAACAAGATGGTGTTCAATTATAGAGAGAAGACAAATGAGTTGCCCGGATTTGTAGAAGCTGTGAGAGCGGGAGGTTGGATTTTGGGTGGAATAAGTCTAATTATCTGCGCTATGACCATCTTCAGCACCATAGCCCTTGATACCCGTGCCCGCAGGAAAGAGGTAGCTATACGTAAAGTGAACGGAGCGAAGAGTAAGGACATATACCGTATGTTCGGAAGAACGTATGCAGTTCTCATAATCATATCCTTGTTTATCGCCATACCGGTATGCGTCATATTCAACTCATTTGCGGAAACATTCGTGACAGATCTGGATCCGAAAAGCACACTGTCGCCCGTATTGCCAATTATCTTTGGTTGTGGAGTGGTTATACTGCTGATTTTAAGCATAATCAGTTGGCAAATCCACAAAGTGATGCAGATAGACCCTGCCAAAATCATCGCCAAGGAATAATCAAAGAATTTGAGTCATTAATCATTCGATATGATTTAGGAGATTAATGACTCGGTATGATTTAGGAAATTAACGATTCGATATTAGAAAATGTAAAATCAGGATATATGAGTATGATAATTCACAATTTCAAAGTAGCTCTCCGCAATCTGATGAAGTATAAGCTTCAGACCCTCATCAGCGTGGTGAGCATCGCAATCGGCATCGTCACATTGTCGCTTACACATTCCATAATGACACGATTCCGGCTGCCCTCCATTTATTTCGAGTCTTACTACGATCGGGTTTACAGAGTATCATTCAAGTCAATGACAGAGGGTGACGAGATTGCCATCAATAAAGATATAATAAGAGCCGTCAAAGGAAACGGCGGACTGAGAAACGCTGAAAAGATTGCCGTGCCTAACGGAATAACAACAAATATTCCTGTAGAATTTCACCTCTCAGACTCAACGGTGCGTAAAGGCAGAATAATTGGTAATTTCATTGATCCCGAATACCCCAATTACATCGGCTTACAGTCAGCCGTGACGGACAAGAAGATAAGGGTACTGAAAGCCGGAGAGGGAATTATCAGTGAAGACTTTGCAAAAACCAATTTCCCTGACAAGAATCCGATAGGAATTGTCCAAACAATAACCGGCTCAGAAACTCAGCCAATCCCTATTACAATTGTCGATATATACAAGTCTCCCTCTATATACGATCAAATTATCAATGATAACCGATTTTATTATTGTATTGGTGATAAGATAGAAGATCTTGAATTACCCTCAGAATTTTACGCCATATGGATGAATGTGGTGCTGAAAGAAAACAGTACAAAACAGCAGCTTGTGAAAGAGATAAACGATCGTGTCAAGCCCTTGGGATTAGAAGCAAAAATATCAAGTGCCTCCGACAAGGCTGAAATCAATATGCTCCTCATCATACGCTTGCTTGGATATACTGTTGGGTCGCTTATTCTTTTGGCAGCCATCATCGGCTTTCTAAGAATACATACACAGCTGTTGCACATACGTCATCGGGAAGTATCGCTTCGTCTTGTAAACGGAGCTACCCGTGTGAAGCTCTTCAATATGCTCTTCACTGAGACAGCCATAGCAATATGCTTAGCGATAATTGTCTCGTTTATACTCGGTGTACTGCTACAGGATTTCTGTGACAATAACCTGGTTATATTTACTAATGGCGAGGGTATCAAAATTAAGAACCTCGCGCTTACCAGTATTGTGATCGGTGGAGTTTTACTCACAATTTGCAGCTTAATCGAATGGATTATACTCCTGCGCATCTCAAAGGTAAGGAAAGGATTGGCAAGAAATATGCGTCGCGGTCAAAGCCACCTGTTCCGCAATATAATGTTAGGCATACAAATAGTGATCAGCATTATATTTGTATGCAGCACCTTCATCTTAGTCAAAGGTGGCGACCGATTATTAAAGGCTTGTAACATACCGGATAATGAAGATATCTACAAAGAATATCTTTATCTCTTCTCCGGAGAGGCCACTAATAGACAGCAACTTATCGAGGCAGTCCGACATCTGCCAGACCTTGGTAAAATACTTATGGCAAACAGAGTATACTCATCTGTAAATGAAGTGCTAACTAATCCGGAGATTGTAGATAAATTACATAAAGAAATATACTTTAGTACTTATTGCACTACAGACACGGTTCTCATTTCCGCACTTGGAATGGATGTAGAATGGTTAAATAAAAATACACCCCATAATGAAGGTCTTCTCATCTCTGAAAATCTGTATGAACTATTCGGTGAACTTGGCTTACTTGGGAACAACACATTGACGCCAATGGTGTCTCATAAGGGACCATCCACATCCCTACCCATTATTGGAATAATCAAGAATATCCCTTATGAGACAACCGGGAAAAAAATTGTTGTCATTATGCCGAATTGGGAAGATACGGGGTGGGATTATCTGCTCGTGCCAAAGGAGGGGAAAGGAAAGGCTCTTGCTCAAAGTGTCAACGAAACTATAGAGCGTATTGAGCCTGAATTGATCAATCAGATAGTCTTCAATTATCGTGAAGGGGTAAATCATCTGCCCGGTTATGTGGAAGTTGTGAGAACCGGAGGATGGATTTTAGGGATTGTGAGCTTGATAATCTGTGCAATGAGCATCTTCAGCACAATCGCACTCGACACCCGTGCCCGCAGGAAAGAGGTAGCCATACGTAAGGTGAACGGTGCAAAGGATTACGACATATACCGTTTATTTGGTAGAACATATCTTGTGCTTATCGTGGTCTCTCTCTTTATAGCCATTCCGCTCTGTGTGCTGTTTAACCGTGTTATCGAATCTCTGGTACAAGAAATGGCTCCCGAAGTAACCCTCTCCCCTATAGGACCTATTATTCTCGGCAGCACTATTGTTATCCTCCTTATTCTACTAATAGTGGGCTGGCAAATACATAAAGTGATGCAGACAGACCCTGCAAAAATCATCGTCAAGGAATGAAAAATCTTTATTTAGAATACAAAATCAATAAACCAATATATTAACTATGATTAAGTTAGATAACATCAAGAAAGTCTTCCGCACAGAGGAAGTGGAGACTTGGGCACTGCGTGAAGTGAGCCTCGAAGTGAAGGAGGGAGAATTTGTGGCAATTATGGGTCCTTCCGGTTGTGGCAAATCTACCCTGCTCAACATCTTGGGTCTGCTCGACAATCCTACTGAGGGCACCTATACCCTCAACGGTAAGGATGTCAGCAAACTGAAAGAGAACGAGCGTACCGACATCCGCAAGGGAACAATCGGTTTCGTATTCCAAAGCTTCAACCTCATCGACGAGCTCAACGTATATGAGAATATCGAGCTTCCCCTGCTCTACATGAAAACCCCATCAAAGGAGCGTAAGGCACGTATCGAGGCAGTGATGGACCGTATGGCAATATCGCATCGTCGCAAGCATTTCCCCAACCAGCTCTCCGGCGGTCAGCAGCAGCGTGTGGCTATTGCCCGTGCCGTGCTTCCCAATCCGAAGATTATACTTGCCGACGAGCCAACGGGTAATCTCGACTCCAAGAACGGCAAGGAGGTGATGAATCTCCTCAGCGAACTTCATAACGAGGGAGCAACCATCATTATGGTGACCCATTCTCAGCACGATGCCGCCTATGCCGACCGCATCATTAATCTCTACGACGGCCAAATCGTAGACCAGGTAGAGCTTTAATCTTCTCCCTCGTCTTAGAATACCTTGAATATCCCCTACCCTTATACTTCACAGTGTAAGGGTAGTTTTTATCTGCTCCTTTCCTATA
>CAMWIF010000204.1 GCA_947174225.1 uncultured Porphyromonadaceae bacterium
ATGCTCTGTCCTCAATACCCGACTTCTTGAACAGGAGGGCATGTATGAGCAATGGCCGGGACTGAAACGCATAATCATGATGGAAAGGGAACGCCTGTGTAATGGCGTAAAATCCAGAGAAACGATATATTATCTCAGTAGTGAGGAATTAGATGATGCGTCATATTTCGCATCAAGGATACGCGCCCACTGGGGAATAGAAAACAAACTGCACTGGCATCTTGATGTGACATTCAAGGAAGACCAGTGCAGGGTAAGGACAAAGAACGGTGCTGTCAATCTTTCCATAATCCGTAAGTTCGCAATGGAATTGCTGAAAAAGCAGACTGACAAGTTGAGCTTGAAACGTAGGAGAAAGAAATGTATGCGAAATCTTGACTACCTTGCCAAGGTTATGAACGAAAGTTAAATTTCATGCTCCAGCCCTGAACCCCAAGCCTCTTAACAATGCTCAAATGTGGGGGTCGTTTTATTTTATACGCTTCTAATATTGAGAAAGTCCTGATGTGATTTTATCATGACTCATTTTTATATGTGGGTGGTTACCTATACATTTCGCCAATTTTCAGTGATGGAGAAACCGTTTAAACCTGCTTGGTTTTTAATTATGGCGAATTCGCCATAATTAAAATTGGGATTATACACCTTCTCCCATATTCCTATGAACTCAAGAGTGTTCCTGTTGCGTAGCCAGTCAGTGATAAAGAAATCACCGTCCTTGGCACGCAGCATATCTGTGAGACAGATATATTCCTCACCATTAACTTTGACAATATTAACTTCAGTGTCTTTAACAGTTATCTTAGCCATAGATTATATCAATATAGAGTTTTAAGGGTTGCATATACCGTTTCTAATAACTGAAAATTTTTACACATTTTCAAAAAAATGGCAATATTTATTTGGAAACACAAAAAGAAATTGCTAAATTTGCACCATAAAGTGTAGTGGGCTTCATTTGAAGCACTTGTCACTACGCTCTCCAAACTATTATATACAGTTTTAAACACTTCATTTTCAACTATGAAGCATCTGCATCAAATTACCATTCCCTTTGGTTGTGCCGCTCCACCGGGAGCTGCAAAGATGTGGTGCGCATAGACTCACACCAACATTTTCTAACTCTTAGCAACCACCGGTAGCCTATGGTGCGCCTTGACGTATCCTTATGGTTTTCGGAGGGGAGATCTTTGACATGTTGGTAGCTGCTCACAAGGTAGGCCTTCTGAGCAGACAAATGAAATTGAATTGTTAAACCCCGATGAGGCAACCCAAACCCTCATCACTAAAACTGTATATAATATGAAATATCCAAATAAATCACTCGTTCTCGCTTCTCTCCAGGTTACCCCCTACGATACAAGAAGCGTGTTTGCAAATAAATTTCCCGCTGTCGAGCTGTTTGACGACCGTCACGACTTCTTGATAAACTACACTCAGAAGGCTTTAGCTGTTCTGATGACATTCCACAATGAGCGATATCTTTATTCCGGAGAATCGAAGGGCATCCGACGTGCCGTCACTGTCTTTCTGCTCGACATCACTGCCAATTGCGTATTGGAGAATGCAACCGCCCGCATCAATATCCCCAAAGATTACTTTATTGATAGGCGTCGTGTTGACCTACCATTCGCATATTCCGACATCAATGTCGAGCATTCATATAAAGTGATTGTGCGCGATGAATCAACAAAACTTATACTTGGTGAAAAGGTTTTCAATCTGTTCGACGAGCAGGTCTGCGGCAATCAACCTGCCAACTGGTATAAGGTGGAAAAGGGCGGCATCTCTCCTGACGATGTGTATCAGCTCTTCAAATCGGTTGAGGCAAAAGACTATTCTTATAATAGGGTACGGTTCTTCCTCAAACCACAGTTTAAGGTAATGCCCGCAATTATGCCGGAGATAGAAATACGTATCTATTATCCTAATGGATCGGTTGATAACAGCTTCTTCGTGCCGGAATGTTGCGACTCCTTCTTCAACGAGTACTTCGTGGCTATGCCTTTCCTTGTCACACCCTCTACAAGAGGTATCTGCTATGCCGAAATTCTCTGCATGGATTACCCCGTAGCAGGATTTGTATTCTCTACCCAAGGACCTTGGGAATACAATTTCTGGGAAGGTGATGAATTAGTATGCCTTGAAGAATACTCGCTCAAAGCGGCTACAGACAGATTCCAAAGCTACTTCGCCACTGATACCCAAGAGACGGAAGAGGCAGAGACTGATGACGAAGATCTTGATCACTTCCTAAATCGGTTTATCGCTACAGAAATCGGTATGGATGACTTCGACGTAACCTCCCTCTCTGAAGATTCAGACAATGCAAACCCGTCGGAAATGAATCCTGAATCCGAAGATACTGCTGCCGATTCTGGGAAAGAAGAAAGCATCACTGACAAAGATTATAAAGGAGCCCCGCAATCATCCGAAACCGAACCCAAAGTTACCAAACTGACAGAAGCCCTAAACGATTTAGTAGGCATCGGAAAAGTAAAGGAAAAACTCGCGGTTTACGAAAGGTTAGTAAATTTTAATCTACTCCGCAGTATCAACGGTCTTCCGATAAATACTACCCCACTCCATTCAATGTTTCTCGGTTCACCGGGCACGGGAAAGACAACCGTCGCAAAGATGTTGGGACAAATGCTTGCGGATGCAGGTGTGCTTTCCAAAGGACATTTGGTGATAAGGGAACGCGCCACTCTTTTGGGTCCCAACTACAGTAACGAGGAAACCAACACCCTCAATGCTATTGAGGAGGCACAAGGTGGCATACTCCTGATTGACGAGGCATACCAGCTTTGTCAACCTAACGACCCGCGTGATCCGGGTAAGTTTGTGATTGAAGCCCTTATGACTGCTTTGGCTGATGAGTCAAAACGTGATTGGATGCTCATACTCGCCGGCTATCCCGACGAAATGAAACGTATGTTTGACATCAACCCCGGTTTCAAATCCCGTATCCCGGAAGCCAACATATATACCTTTGAGGATTTCAATGAGTCGGAATTGATGAAGATAGCCGAGCAATATCTCTCTAAGCACAAGTATGAGTTGACCGAGGAGGCTCATAACAAACTGAAGGTACGCCTATCTCTCGACTATTCCCTAAGAGATAAGAAATTCGGTAATGCACGGCACGTTATCAATATGATTCAGACGGAGATACTTCCTAAGATGGCTTGGCGTGTCACCTCCAACGGTTGCAAAACACCTGATGCTTTGTCGCTCGTTCAAGCCGAAGACATTCAGGATTCCCGGATAGATATAACCCCTTCCCACAACCGTATCGGTTTCATCGCCTGAATCCTCCATACAACCGAAGATAGTGTGCCAATTGACAGTACAGCACACTATCTTCTTCTATACATCTAAACTCCTTATAATAACTCATATGCCCTTTTAAATGGTGACGAAACACATCTCAAAGAACAACGTGGTTGACAGCACTGTTATGTGGTCAGACGAAGAAATACCTGTTTTTAATGAGATACACATAGGCATCAATCGCGTCCTACAGCTTATTATAAGTATTGAACGCACAGACACCGACAACCCACAGTACAACTGTTGCACATTCGCTAAACTGAGCGCAGATGAAACGCTTCGTTTAGCCCGAAGATTAAAGGTCCCCACTCTAAAGCTCCCCTCCTACATATCTTGCCATATAGATGCTTGGGATGATATAGAAAAACCTTCATTATCCAATACCCGTGAATGTTTTAAAGAGATAACTGAACGACTTCTCGATGAAGGTTGCCATTTCCAAATCAAACGAATAAGCGGAGCCAACGACTACATATGCTATTGATGAATAATAGTATACATAATCCTTTAAAAGCCTATTGTATAAGTGCCGCCAATATAAACCGATTGCCTTATCTGATTGTTATTTAGATAGAGCGACAATGATTGTCTCCCTTATTAATGTAGGTAAGTTAAGCATAAAACCGGTAAAAATACAAGATCGAAAAAACACTCTAAAAGTTTTGCCGGAAATATAAATAAAAGGATTTCAGCGCATATGTATTATATAGGTATAGATATAGGAACTACTTCTGTATGCGGAGTTCTTTACGACGCAGTGACCTCCCACACGGAAAGCATAACAATAAGTAATGACTCCATTCTTTCAAGTAAAGAACTCGATGAACGTCTACAGAATCCGGAGAGGATCTATGAGATTGTCGAGAGTATCCTTACACGGTTCATAAACAGTGGCAAAGAGATTGGTGCTATCGGAGTGACCGGACAAATGCACGGTATGCTCTACATCGACGAAAACGGTAAAGCCCTCTCACCTCTCGTCACTTGGCAAGATGGACGTGGCAACCGTAAAATAAACGACACCGAAACCTACGTCGAACTCATATCACGACTCAGCGGTCATCCTGTGGCTACAGGATATGGACTTGTCACCCACTACTTCAACAAGCATAACGATTTGGTGCCATCCGAAGCAGTACACCTTGTCACAATTATGGATTATGTCACTACACGTATGACAGGCAACGTCTCCCCTGTGACAGATCCTTCCAACGCAGCCTCGCTCGGACTCTTCGACAAATCTACTCTGCAATTTGATAAGGAAGCCCTTAAAAAACTCGGCATCAACCCTGCCATCCTACCGATAGTGGCTGATGGTAATTCACCCGTAGGTTACTATGAAGGCATACCGGTTTTTCCGGCTATAGGCGACAATCAGGCAGCATTCATAGGCTCTGTAACTAACAAGGAAGAGGCAGTACATATCACCGTAGGCACAAGTAGCCAGATTTCAGTATACTCACCTGAATATATAGACCTCCCTACTCTCGACACCCGTCCCTTACCGGGAGGCGGCTACATTATTGCCGGAGCGGAACTCTGCGGAGGCTATTCCATAGCCCTGCTTAAGAACTTCTTTGTAGAGGTAGTGAAGCAGATTACCGGTGCCACCCCTAATGACGAAGTGATGTTTACGGCTATGGCGACAATGCCTACCGGTGGCGACGCGCCCTTGAAAGTGGAAACACAATTTGACGGCACACGTCAGCACCCTGAGAAACGCGGCAGCATTACCGGAATATCCTCAACTAACTTCCTTCCGGGTAATCTCGTGGAGGGATTTCTATACGGCATCAGCGAAGCACTTTATCGCTACTACCGCCTCCTGCCCGATTCACTACGAGCAAACAAAAAAATGATTGTGGCGTCTGGCAACGGTCTACGCAAAAACCAGCGGTTACGCGAAGTATTTGAAGAAACCTTCCACCTACCGATGGTTCTCTCCGCCTCCCAGGAAGAAGCCGCCTACGGAGCCGCCATCTTCGCCCGCCAATGCTCCCAATCCACACTCCCTCCCGCCAATAATCAATAATATAATCGGTAATACGTATAATC
>CAMWIF010000205.1 GCA_947174225.1 uncultured Porphyromonadaceae bacterium
AAAAAGAGCATTTTCGAGAAACTCTTCAGCAGCTAATACAATGAAGTCCTATAGTGACGTTTCCTTATAATTTATAAAAAATCGAGTCTGTTGAACTTTCCTTCCGGAAGTTTTGTTTATTAAGTAAATTCTCTAATCTCCAATTTTTGGCTCTGTAATAAAAGTAAGGCGACATTTCGAAATGTCGCCTTCCTTTTATACCTTATATACAGTTTTTCATTTCAAAAGACAAATGATGCAGAAAAGTTAACACCTACCGGGGATGCGGAAGGCTCAAACACTAATTCGTGCTTCTTAGCAAGAGGGCGCGTGTAGATTAACGATGCGCCGGCTCCGATCGCTGCTCCGGCTAACACGTCCCACCAATGATGTTTCTTGGCATATATCCTCCCCCACCCTACATATGTTGCCACCACGTGCGCCGGAACTCCCAATTTCCAACCATAACGGCGTTGGAGAAATGTAGCAGTCGCGAAAGAAGTTCCCGTGTGCCCACTTGGGAAAGAGTGGCGATTGCTATGATCAGGTCTTTCTTCTTTAACGGCATATTTAAGTATATAAGTCGCCCCAAGCATCGTAACTCCCGACAATGCTCCCTGTTTCAGACCCTCCCAATCGTGTTCTATCAACACTCCTGCCAAGGTTGCAACCGGAAGGGCTATCACAGCAACATCTGTAGAAACCCCTACTCCCTTTTGAGCCTTAGTAAAATGAAAAGATTCTGTGTCACCTTGTGAATAAATCGGCAGACCCCCGAATACCACATATAGTAGACACACTAAAATTACAAATACAATATTATGCGTAGTCTTCCAATATGATGCTACATTTATACTCATCTGCTTTATATCGACCTTTTCAACTATAGTTTCAATAATAGCCTAACTAAACCACCTTATAATATAGGGTAGATAAACAATACACCCTACAACCGCTGCAACCAAGGCAAGCAGCGTGACGGCAGTCGCGCCTAAATCTTTGGCTTTTCCAATAAGAGGATCATATTCAGGGCTAATCTTATCAGCTAAAGCCTCCACTGCGCTGTTCAATGCTTCCGCAGCAATGACAACTCCGATACACATCACCACCACGCACCATTCCATAGCCGATATGCTAAAGATAATGCCGGCACATATTGCCAAAACCGCAGCTACCAAATGTATACGGGCATTGTGTTCGTATCTAAGCAACGCTCTAAATCCCTGCCACGCATACACAAAGGCTTTACCCCGCTTTTTCCAGCTGAACTTACTCTCTTTCTCCATAACTTAGCTAATGCCTCTTTAACCTAATCCACGGTAACACAACCTACAATCAGTAACTTCTTTTAACCATCAACTGCTCACGCTAATGATGGCATGGAGCGTCAGTAATCGTAATCGAAAGAGAATTGATCCACATAAAGCACTGCTCCGGAACCGCCGGTGAAGTAGTCGCCATATTTCGAAGCAGCAGCTGTAATCTGCAAATAAGAGGGTACCTTGGAGGTAGAGCGATATTTAATATCTATCTCAAACGGCTGATATGCCTCCATCGTGCCACCGAATATCAACTCACCGTAACCAATCACATAATCCGCATCCTTATTAAAGAGCTGACGGTTCTTCGGATTGGTGCGAATCTCATACGGTGCTGTCCAATCGGTCAAAGCAACATATATATGGCAAGAATCCGGACGTCCTTTGAGGTCGGCAAGCTCCGTGGAAGCGTAATTTATTTCAGCGGTCTTATACTGATAATAGCCCTTCAGCTTAGTAGGACGCAGATTCCACGGTCTGCCGAAATCAAGAATACCGTTTGTGCCATCCACTTTTTGGAAACTTCCGGTATAGATGGATCCGGCAGCAAGTTTACCAATGATGCCAATGCCTACAAAGACAGTGTTAAGCTCTGCCGCCTGACCGGAACCGGTGGGTGTATAATCGGTAGGTTTCACATTACTTTGACCAAGCGTAGCCGCACCGGTATTGCCAGTATCCCAGTATTGCTCACCGTTCTCATTCCAGGGACACCAAATCTTATTGTTCTTCAACCACCACTGGTCGAAATCGCCATCAGGAATATCTGCCGTGGCAGCAGTAGTAACTTTAACCTCATTACCAATGTCCGAACCAGCCACAGCTCTCACGACATATTCCGTAAGTGGTTCAAGGTGCGGGATGCAAGCAGAGAAGGCTCCCTGAGTCTGCGTTACCGACGACTCAGGCACATCTGTCCACGTGGAATCAGAAGCCTTACGATATTGGAAACCTCCCTTCATATCAGCGGGACAACTGCCATATGCCCAAACTACTTTACTCCAAGCGTCAACATTCTCCGTAGCCACCAAAAGCTCTGCCACCTCGGCATAGATAGTCCAAAGCTCACTGCGTCCGTGAGCCTTTACCTCTACACGAAGCGGTTGCGACAGATCAATCTCTCCGGGACGAAGCTCAGGCATTATAGTAGTGATTCCGGCAGGACCAAGCTTTATCCTTTCAAGCGTAACCTTTGACAGATTAACATTCTCCGGCATCGTAACTATGACGCGACAAGCTGCCGGATCAATCACACTCTCACCTATTTGCCCTTCTACATTGAAATAACGCTCTATGTCTTGCACAGCGCGAATTTCCCATTTATATTTCTGAAATCGCGACAATGTGACATAAAGCGGATAGGTAAGATTATAAGAACCTTGCAGCAGATCTAAATCTGACTCTCCACCCTCTGATATTGTGAACTCTGAGAAGCGCACATTCTCAATGTCGGTAGTCTCATCAAGATAAACCACCGCTTCCAAGGTCACGGAGTCAATGAGAGCGTCACGGCTCTGCCCCTCCGCTGCCAAAGAGGTGATGTTCTGTTGGATCCTCGGATACGGAAGATCATTTTTTATACAGCTTACTAAGCCCACGCATAGGAAAAGGGATGCCAAAGTAAGCACATATTTCGTAATATCGACTACCATTATTATCATAAAGGGGAAGTTTGCAGATAAACCAGGATAACTAAATTATTTCACAACAGTCAGATTCTTTCCAGGCACATGGAATCATTTCATAAACACAAAATAGACAGCCAAGATAAGACACACGAAGGCTGCGAAATGGTTCCAATGGAGCTGTTCACCCTTAAAGAATATGACTGTAAAGACAGTAAACACAGTCAAGGTGATAGCTTCCTGAATCACTTTAAGCTGCATAAGGGAGAACGGGCCACCGTTACCGTGAAAACCCATACGGTTGGCAGGAACCTGAAAGAAATACTCCAACAAAGCGATACCCCACGAGATGAGAATCACAATGACCAGCGGAGTGGAATGAGAAATCCAATTAAGCTCCTGCATCTTCAGATGGCCATACCACGCAAAAGTCATAAAGATATTAGCCACCACCAAAAGCAACACTGTATAAAACGCGCTCATAACTAACTATATGTTATATTCACTTTACATTTTACGCTGCAAAGTTAACAAATACTTATGAATTAATAAAAGATATTAAGGAAATGAACGACAATTAAACTTCCTAAGTCTAAAAAATGGGCTATATCGCCTTAACGACATAGCCCACTCTCACCTATGAAGATAATTTGAATTTAATATTCAAGCTCAAAATCGTCAACATACAGCAAAGAACCTTCGCCACCGCTGAAGAAGTCGCCATACTTTGATGCGGAGCAGACAATCACCAGATGAGTGGGTTTAGTAGTCTTTGCTCTTGAAGTATATTCCAAAGGAATAGTTACTTTATCCAATGAACCGTCAGCACCAAAATCACCTGTCCAAGTAATCTGACCGTATGCCACCACATAATCGGCATTGGCATCAAACAGCTGTTTTGTCTTAGTCTTGATAGAGACAGGTTCAGAAGTCAAAGCCACATATATCTGACCTTCATCGGTAGCACCTTCAGCAATATAATTGCTATCAGCGCCTTTCTTGGCAACGCCTGTTCCCGGACGGTAATTTGCATACAGAGTCAGAGCCTTGGGATGCGAACCATTGTAAGGACGACCGAATGTAAGTTCACCGTCAGTGCCATCTGTCTTGTCATACGATCCGACAAAGAGGTTACCGGCTGCAAATTTTCCAATAGAACCAATACCTACGAATTGCGACTTTAACTCAGCAGAGTAATTTCCTCCATGTTTAAGAGCGTCCGACTGATTTGTGACGAGTTTACTCATCGTAGCAGAGCCATGATTACCGGTATCCCAGAAAGAAACGCTTCCGCCGGCGGCAGGAATCAGCACCTTACTATTTGAGCTTAGATTTGACCACTCTTCAAGACCTGCATTCGGAATTGTAAAGAGCGATTCAGTGGTAAATGTGCGTGAACCCTGTTCCTCAAAATCATCACAATACGCCTTATACTCATATACAGTTCCCGGCTTAAGATTTGAAATGTTGACAGAATACTTCTTCACCTCGGCACGTGTATCTGAAGCCGGAACTTCTGTCCAATTAGACGTTCCGCTTTCACGGTATTTGATACCATAGTTTGCCGCATCATCCGTATAGATTTCTCCATAAAGTGTAGCTGAATAAGGGGTGATGGCAGTGAAATCCTGATTCTCCACTCTGTTCATATCAGGAGTGCCAACCGGAGCTTCACGTTCGATAGCAGCATCAGAATTTGCAAACCGAATCTTAGCAGACGATGAATTATAACGTCCGTCATTAGCGTCGATAGTAATCACATATTCCGTATCACTCACAGGCAAAGCGGCAAGAAAATCAGGAGAGAAAGTGAGATACACCTCATCTACTTGAATCTTATCTCCATCAGTACCGGCAATATTGTCCTCTTTTGTCTTTCTATCATAGACAAGACCTATTCCAGCAAATTTTGTACGGGCATCCTCATCATTTATAAGGCTGACACTATATCTACCATTCAACGTACCAAACTGCTGAGAAAGCATTGCATTAAAGTTCTCGCTAAAGGTAAGGGTGAAACCCTTGACTCCGCCATATGCCACAGTTGTGACATCCAAAGTATTGATACCGGAAGTCAGGACTATCTGATTGGAGATATCAAAAGCCCCTCCTGCGTAGTACGCTTCATATACAGGAGCGGGGAACACGTCAACCGTAGCCTCAATAAGAGGAACGTCAACAATCTCAAGACGTACAAGAGCACCACCCTGCTGACCGGCAGAAGCAGCGTCAGCAACTACCTTAAGCCGATATTCATGAGCCGAACTAACATTGTCTAATGTTCCCTCCTTAGTAAATTCGGATCCGTCATCAGCCTTACCGGTTATAAGATAATTAATCACCTTTTCTTTTTCTCCGGTGGTATGATTGACTGTGGGCATCATAAAGTAGCCTTTTGCCTGATTCTCAATCTCAGTCTGACCGAATTCCAGCACATACTCATTGTCAGTGCCC
>CAMWIF010000206.1 GCA_947174225.1 uncultured Porphyromonadaceae bacterium
TTTGAACCTGAAAGATCAATCGTGAGCACGCTGCCTTTCTTGATAGATTCCGGAGTGTATGACGTGACACATAATTTCTCCACTATCCCTATGCCGACCAACACAGCCACGACTCCGAACAGCACCAAGGCTATCCAAGCCCCCATAAAGGAGGAGAGCGTGTTCATAAAAAACTTTTTCAGCATTTTCCTTTCGATTTTTTGTATTTACATTAGAACGTATCGACGTGAATTATAGCGAAGCAATCACTTTCTTTATTTCCTCAGCAAGTGCATCCGCTTTTTCCATTGTAGAAGCCTCACTGTAGATTCGTATGATAGGCTCAGTATTTGATTTGCGAAGATGCACCCAGGAATCGGCAAAGTCTATCTTCACTCCGTCAATGTCTGTGATGCGTTCATTAGAGAATTTTTCCTTCACAGCCTCCAATATCGCATCAACATCAATGTCGGGTGTGAGCTGTATCTTATTCTTAGCTATGGCATATTGAGGGTAGCCTGCTTTCAGCTCCGTAACCTTCTTGCCGCTCTTAGCCATAAGAGTAAGGAAGAGCGCCACGCCCACAAGCGCATCACGTCCGTAATGAAGCTCCGGATAAATAACGCCACCGTTACCTTCGCCTCCGATCACTGCACCTGTCTCCTTCATCTTAGTCACGACATTTACCTCGCCTACCGCAGCGGCTGCGTAGCTGCATCCGTGTTTTTCAGTCACATCGCGCAATGCACGAGAACTGCTGAGATTAGACACGGTAGAGCCGGGAGTGTGGCTTAGCACATAGTCAGCCACCGCCACAAGGGTATATTCCTCTACAAACATCTCACCATTTTCCATAACGATAGCAAGACGGTCAACATCCGGATCAACCACAAAGCCAACGTCTGCCACACCCTCCTTCATCAAAGATGAAATCTGAGTGAGGTTTTCAGGTATTGGTTCCGGAGTATGGGCAAATTTACCCGTGGCGTCACAGTTCAGCTCAATCACGTTCTTCACGCCGAGTGCTTTAAGGAGAGCGGGTATCACAACACCCCCTATTGAATTGACAGCGTCCACAGCTACCGTAAAATTAGCCTTTGCTATGGCATCGCAGTCTACAAGGGGCAGATTCTTTACCATCTCAATATGACGCATAGCCCAAGTGTCGTCCTTATACTCTTTGCCAAGATCAAACACATCGGCAAAAGTATAGTCTTCTGCCTCGGCAATCGCGATTACCTCTTTACCCTCCACATCCGAAAGGAACTCACCACGATTGTTGAGAAGCTTGAGAGCATTCCACTGCACTGGATTATGGCTGGCAGTGATAATGATGCCTCCGTCTGCTCCCAGACCTGTGACAGCCAACTCAGTTGTAGGCGTGGTAGCCATACCTATATTAATGACATCGAAGCCCATCGACATCAAGGCTCCCGTAACAAGGTGGTCAACCATGCTTCCTGAGATACGAGCGTCGCGCCCTACAGCTATTTTACGTGCCGAGGGATTGTTGCGGCGTATAAACTCTGCGTAGGCTGCTGTGAATTTCACAATGTCCACACCTCCGAGGCCATCGCCGGCTTTACCACCGATAGTGCCTCTTATGCCCGATATTGATTTGATTAATGCCATAATAATATGTATTTTTTGATTTTATCTTTTGGGTTATATCAACTCGACGTGCGATTAATATTCCGCACGATAGTATTTAAGATTAATGAGATAAGGTATGCAGGAGGTCTGATCCATTAGGAAGCCATAGTAGCTTCTAAGCACAAGGTTAACCTCGCAATTGTAGCCCAGAAACTTCAATGGCCACTGAATCCCTTGTCCAAGAGATTGAGAAGATTGCAGATACTGGTTTTTATAGACAAAATAATTAGGAAGCATACTTGAATTATCCAACAACTGATCCTGTGTGCCTGTCCATGAAGGATTATAACCAAGATATTCCGCTTTGAGATCCAGACGGTTATAACGGAAATAGACCATATCGCCGGATTCAACCTTCTGCGAGAAATCCCCCTTGCTGATTACCTGCATATATAAGTAGCCATCTTCATCAAGCCGATAGAAAGGTGCGTCCGAGCCTGTTATGAAGCTGATGGAGTCTTCCGGTATATTGTTAATGACTTTCTGACCTGCAAGGAAATTATTTACAGCCTTCTCCTCTTCACGAAGCAATTCGGAATAACTCTGCGACTTGCTGCACGCGCCTAATCCCGACATTACTGCCACAAGCATTAAAAACAATGCGTTTCTTAATATTCTTTTATTTTTTGTATTCATCATCGATGTATGGTTGGTTGCACTTAGTATGATTATTTCTTAATAATTAATTCATTACATTGGATAAGTCACATTACAAGCTTCGGAAGACTCATTGAGGCAAGATATTTGTCAAACTTACCCATATTGTCAATCAAAATCTTACGGGCATCCTCAAGCGATCCGTGAAATTCTCCTCCGGCAGCCTGAAGATGTCCACCGCCACCGTATAGCTGCTTGCATATTTCCGAAACGGGAAAACTGCCTACACTACGTGCCGACACCTTGATACAGTCGGAATCTTCACGGAAAAATATGCTGTAGACCACTCCCTTAATCTCAAGAGGACGATTGACCAGCCCTTCCGTATCACCTCTCTCATAATGGTATTTCTCAAGCTCCTCTTTCGATAGAGTGATCACCGCAGCCCGGTGTGAGGGGAAGATCTGCAGCTTTTCCGACAATGAATACGCCTCAAGCTTTAGGCTCCAATAGCTGCGGGTATTTAGCGATTCCCTGACTATTTTCTCTTTATCCACACCCTTTTCGAGAAGACGCATCAAAATCTCATATATATCGGAATGTTTGATGTTGACAGTGAAATTACGGGTATCAGTGATGATTCCGGTAAGCAGACAGGTGGCGCAATCGAGATTAATCTCTCCGTAAAGTCCCATAGCCGCTATGAGCCGGAAACACAACTCACACGTAGACGACATATCGGGATAAGAAATCAATAGATCGGCAAAGCTGTCGGGTTCTTGATGATGATCGATTAGCACCTTGCGTGCTGAGGCACCCTGGATAAGCGGAGCCAGGTTATCCTGACGGGAAGGGGTGTTGAAATCACAACATATGATTAAATCAGCCTCCCCAACGGTGGTCTTGCAATAGTCGGTATGGCAAGTATAGACAGCTATTTCCTTAAATCCGGGAAGAAACGACAGACTGACCGGCGCCTTGTCGGGCACAACTACCGTAGCCTCCTTGCCGAGACTATGGAGAAGATGGTATAAACCAAGTGTACTACCTATAGCGTCACCGTCAGGACGCACGTGGCATGTGAGCACGATTCTCTCCGAATCGCCTATCATGCGCTTTAACTCTTTTGCTTTCTCTGTATCGACTAATTTATCCATTTTGCTGAATTGAAGCCAGTCTGTCACATTGGCAGCGCCTTCCAAACCAAGGCAACCCAAAGAGCAAGACACGGCCGATTTCATTTTCAAGCCACAAAGATACAAATTATCTCGCAAATTCTATCTAACTTTGTATTCAAAATTAGTTAAACAGACTCACTCATGCATACAACCGACGAAAAATTAGCAGCCTTCGGCAGATTTCTTGAAGTGCTCGATACGCTGCGGACCAAATGTCCTTGGGATGCCAAGCAGACCAATGAGTCGCTGCGTCCTAACACTGTAGAGGAGGTTTACGAACTTGCCGACGCTCTCATCGCCGATGACACCGCCAATATTCGCAAGGAGCTTGGCGATGTGCTGCTTCATGTAGCTTTCTATTCTAAGATTGCCGACGAGAAAGGGCAATTCGATATTGCCGACGTGCTCAACTCTCTCACCGATAAACTTATCTTCAGGCATCCCCACATCTACGGCGATGTAAAGGCAGATGACGCTGATCAAGTAAGCCGCAACTGGGAACAGATTAAACTGCGTGAAAAGGGTGGCAACAAGACTGTCCTTGCCGGTGTCCCCTCTGCCCTTCCCGCACTTATAAAAGCCAACCGCATCCAGGAGAAAGTGGCAAACGTAGGCTTCGACTGGGAAGAGCCTTCGCAGGTGTGGGACAAAGTGAAAGAGGAAATATCCGAGACCCAGGCGGAAATAGACGCAGGGAATGCAGGGGATGTGGAAAGCGAATTCGGCGACCTCCTTTTCTCCATAGTCAACGCGGCGCGGCTTTATGGCATAAATCCCGAAAATGCTCTGGAGAGGACAAACCGCAAATTCATTCACCGTTTCAATTTCCTTGAAAAAAGAGCACACGAACTTGGTAAGAGCCTAAAAGATATGACTCTCGCCGAAATGGATGAAATTTGGGAGGAAGCAAAGAAGGCATGATACTCTGCATCACCGAGAAACCGAGCGTAGGACGTGATATTGCCCGTATCGTCGGTGCCGACTCGCGGCGCGACGGGTATATGGAGGGTAACGGCTACTGTGTGACCTGGACCTTCGGCCATCTCTGTACGCTGAAGGAACCCCACGACTATAGCCACGACTGGAAACGCTGGTCGCTATCGGCACTTCCAATGATTCCACCCCGTTTCGGCATTAAGCTCATTGACAGTCCCACGTATAAGCAACAGTTTGAGACCATACGTCGCCTCATAGAACAGTGCGATGAAATAATAAACTGCGGTGATGCGGGACAAGAGGGTGAGCTTATCCAACGCTGGGTGATGCAGAAAGCCGGTTGCGAGAAACCGATCAAACGCCTTTGGATCAGCTCTCTTACCGATGAGGCAATTAAGGAAGGTTTCAAGCACCTCCGCGCACACGAAGACCTCGAACCCCTCTACACCGCAGGACTATGCCGGGCAATCGGTGACTGGGTACTTGGAATGAACGCCACACGTCTCTACTCACTTAAATATGGAGTACACGGCCAAGTGCTCTCAATCGGGCGTGTGCAGACCCCTACCCTGGCTCTTGTGGTGAACCGTCAGCTCGAAATCGAAAATTTCAAACCTACCGATTATTGGGAACTGAAAACACTTTACCGCGATACTATCTTCTCTGCCACAGGCAAAAGCTTTGACAAAGAGGAGAAAGGGCAGCAGGTAGTGGAACATCTGAAGAACTTTCCCCTCGTGGTCACCGATGTGTCGAAAAAAGCGGGTAAGGAAGCCCCTCCACGTCTCTTCGACCTCACGTCGCTTCAGGTGGAGTGCAACAAGAAACTGAACCTCGGAGCTGACGAAACCCTGCGCACCATACAGAGTCTATATGAGAAAAAAGTGACCACATATCCGCGTGTAGATACCACATATCTTACCGACGACGTGTATAGCAAATGTGGTCCTATTCTCAACTCCCTCACCGACTATCAGATGCTTATGGTGCCTTTGAGAGGAAAGA
>CAMWIF010000207.1 GCA_947174225.1 uncultured Porphyromonadaceae bacterium
TTCCAGAAGAAATCGGCAGTCTTGGTGTAGTCGGCATCGTTAGCACTCTCCCCCACCCTCTGAAAACCTATCACCTTGGGCACCTGTGTATTGGCGTGTTTATTGTCAAGGTTATCGACACCGTCGTGCAGACCGTCATAAAGGTCGTGATGGGTAAAGCGTTTCGCAGCTGTAAGATACTTATCGTTACCTGTAAGGTCGTATGCATCTACAAAGACCTCGTTCATACCGCCGAACTCATTACCGAGCATCTGCTGCATCTGTTGGTCGGTCAACCCTTTGGTCAGCTCTACACCCCAATCACAGAGATTAAGAAACATATTCAGGGCAGGTTTTGACCCGGTGTAGACATAGGCATCGCGAAGACCGGCATAGATCTTGTGCACATTATACCAGGGAACCCACCATTCCCATATTTTCTGCACATTCCCCTTTCCAATCTCTGCCCAAAGCACGTCGCCATTCGGCACACCGCCAATGTAGCCGTCGTTGCGGGCAGCGGCACATAGTGCCAACTGAGAAAGCATATAATCCATACGTTCCTTAAGGCGCTCATCGCCTGTGGCGGCATAATGAATGGCGAGAGCTGAGAGATAATGACCTCCAACATGTCCGTCAAGTCCCTCCCAGTTGGTGAAACCCTCAGCTTTAGGTTCAAGTCCGGCTTCCTTCAGGAAAGGGGCAAGAAGACGGTCAACATCATATTCCAGCAGAGTGTTGACATTGAGATCCATCGCGTGCTTGAACGGGCTGTCGAGCAACTTTACATCCTGTAGAGCGAACTCATTTGGATAGAGTATAGTCTGCGCACCGGCACCAAAGATGGAAGCGGCAAATGCAGCAGCAAATATAATTCGTTTCATGTATATCTTTCTTTACTTTTACTTCTTTCTTACTAAGGTATATGTAGAGCCGGGTGTCGTGTCGAGATCATACTCATACACCTTCAGCAGCTTGGGATAGCTCTTCAAAGTCTCGGAAGAGACGATGGCATCGTCCGTAGCCCGTGATTTCAGCAACGGATTTGCCACCTCACCCGAAGCCTCCACAAGTGTGATACCCTCCCCTTCGAGCGGCACATAAGAGCGTAGGCGGAGCGGACCGCCAAGATTGGATTTGATTTCGGCTTTTGCCACCTGACCTTGTTGCCAGTCCATATCCACCTCGAAACCACCACGCGCACGTAGACCCTTTACCTCACCTTTGTCCCAAGCTGAGGGGAGAGCCGGAAGAAGATGCACCGCTCCGTCGTGGCTCTGCATAAGCATCTCTGCCACACCGGCAGTGAAGCCGAAGTTACCGTCAATCTGGAACGGTGGATGCGCGTCAAACATATTGGGATAAAGTCTCCCCTCCACATCAGGCTCATACCAGATCTGATCGCTCGCCGGGAGGAGGGTGACAAAGTTGCGGATAATCTTGTCGGCATGATCGCCGTCGAGCATACGTGCCCATAGATTGAGCTTCCATCCAATGCTCCAGCCCGTTGCCATATCGCCGCGCTGATTGAGCGTGACGCCCGCACCGTTGAAAGCTGACGGGGTAGTATAAGGTGAAATCTGAGCGGAGGGATAAAGACCGTATAAGTGGGAGATATGACGGTGCTGGTCAGTAGGATTATCGGCATCCACGTGCCATTCCTGAAGTTGACCGTGGCGACCTACCTTCATCGGGTCAAGACGTTTGATGAATCCTTTCACCTTCTTAAGATAGGCAGGGTCTTCCCCTACAATCTCACCGGCTGCCAATGTATTGGAGAGCGCATCGCGGGCTATTTGAGTGTCCATAGTGCAACCTGCAGTAATCCACGACTCTCCGTAGCCGTGCTCAGGCGACATCGAAGGAGCGACAACTAATCTGCCGGTTCCCGGTTCCTCTACCATAGCCGACATATAGAAATCGGCAGTTCCCTTTATAGCAGGGTAATGCTTAACGAGAAAATCCTTGTCGCCCGTGTAAAGATAATGTTCCCAAAGATGAGTGGCAAGCCACGCCCCGCCGTTTGGCCACATACCATACATTGCCATATCTACGGGTCCGCAGATGCGCCAGAGGTCAGTGTTATGGTGAGCCATCCAACCGTCGGCACCGTAAAGGGTCTTGGCAGTTTCGGCACCCCTGTGAGAAAGATCTTCTATAAGAGCGAATAAAGGTTCATGACATTCAGAGAGATTTGTCACCTCAGCAGCCCAATAGTTCATCTCGGCATTAATATTGATAGTATACTTGCTATCCCACGGCGGAGTGTTGGAATCGTTCCACACACCTTGCAGATTGGCTGCCTGTCCACCGGGCTGCGACGAGCATATCAGCAGATAGCGCCCATATTGGAAGAGAAGAGCTATCAAAGAGGGATCATATTCCTTACGGAACTTCGCAAGACGCTTGTGGGTTTCATCATCACTGCCTGGAATTGCCGGAAGATTCAGAGTCACGCGGTCAAACTGTTCCTTATAGGCAGCAGTGTGATCGGCAAGAGCCTTGTCGAAAGATTTCTTAACAGCATCAGCTAATAATTTCTCAACACGTTTCTGAGGATTGCCGCTCACATCCTTGTAATTCACAAAATTGGTGGCTGAAGCTATGTAAATGGTTGCGGTGGTAGCATCCTTGACAGTTGCCCCACCCGGAACTTTCCCATCCGTGACTATCCTAATACCACATTTAGCGGTCAAGGCAGCCGGAACACCCTCCTGTTCGCGACCCTCCACGGTCACCATCATATCACGTCCCTTCGCAACGACCTTTCCCTCTCCGGGAAGGTCATAGGAGAGAGAGAAATTTAACGCACCTTTCTTATCGGCGGTAAGCCTCACTATAATTACACCATCGGAAAGAGAAGCGATGGTCTGACGACGATAGTTAACACCGTTAACCGTGTAGGACACTTCCGACACAGCATCAGAAATATTAAGTTCCCTACGATAATTCTGTACCTCTTCCCCCTGAGCATAGTCAAAAGTTATAAGCAATGAACCGAGAGTAAGGAACGACATCCCATGATGGGGTGTCATATAGTATTTGTCGATAAGTTGCTCTGCCTGTTTCTCCTTACCGTCGAAAATCAGCTGTCTGATTTCGTTAAGATGAGCCAGACCCTCCGGGTTATTGTTATTGTGAGGACCACCTGCCCAGAATGTCTCATCGTTGAGCTGGATGCGCTCTTGATTGACACCGCCGAAAATCATTGCACCCATTCGGGAATTGCCTACCGGCAAAGCCTCTACCCATACATTAGCAGGTGAGGCATACCATAGCTTCAGAGGTTCTTGAGCCACAGATTCCTGCACCGATAATTCAGAGCTTGATGCTTCCCGAGCCTTAACACTTCCTGTAAAGCCCAAAAGAAGGGCTATGAGAGGAAGGAGATATTTTGAAATTCGTTTCATATATTCTAATTTTACTTAAACTGCCAGCTATCGAATTGAAGAAGATCGGAAGAGCCGTCAGGACCGTCAAACACGAAGTACAAGTCGTGTATACCGTCACGCTGCTTCACCTGAGCAGATTTCTCAGCCCAGTCGTTGCCGGAGGTGGCAGCGTCGAGTGTAGCTATAAGTTCACCATTAGGAGCATCAAGACGCACCTCAATCTTCGCTCCTGGTTTACCATTGCGCAGACGTGCTGTAAATTCCTTAGCACCCTCACCGAAGTTTACCTCACGCAGCTTAATCCAGTCGCCCGGATCAACATCCTGCACATAGACACTATAGATATTGTCATAACCAATACCTATACCCTCTTCCCACGCTATGGTCTCACCCTGCTGGCGCACATAGGGATTGAGGGGATTCACGCTCTTCAGGACACCGCGCTTGTCGTGGTGCATATAAGGTAACGATCCGTCGGCATTGAATTCAAACGGTATCACACTCGTGGTGCGACGTTTGCTATGCGACGTAGGCAGTCCCTCATCCATATAGAAGAAATACCATTGTCCCTTAAACTCGCACATACCGGTGTGGTTACCCATACCACCGTGCTCATATGCCTTCATCAGTTCACCGCCATACTTCCAAGGTCCTAACGGAGAATCTGACCAAGCCCAATAGGTGTCTTCAGGCACGTGGGCAGCATATGCCAAGTAATATTTATCACCACGTTTGGCAATCCAGGGAGCCTCCTCATAATCATCGCCAAAAGCCTCCTTATCTTTAATCTCAAACACGATGATATCGCCGTCGTAGCTTATCATATCTTCGTTGAGCTTCACAGCATAGAGAGCATTGTTGCCCCAATACATATAGGCTTGTCCGTCATCGTCAATCAGCACCGTCGGGTCAATGTCTTCCCAGCCGTGACCGCTATAGTTTGTGTCTTCCGAATTGATAAGGAAGTTCTTACCACCGAGTGGATTAGTGAAAGGACCATAAGGGGAGTCGGAAACGAGCACCGGTATACCGAAAGTAGACGTATAGTAATACCACTTGCCGTTACGGTAAGCCATCTGCGCGGCATAGGCAGAGTTTTTCGCACCGAATCCCTCATTATTGAAGATTGGAGCGTGATGGGTCCAGTTCACCATATCCGTAGTGGTGAAGCAGAGGTAGTCCCACATAACAAAATCGTTTTCCGGCGCGATATTTTCATCGTGTCCGGTATAAAGATAGAGGGTATCACCAACCACTACCGGAGCCGGGTCGGGAGTGAACTCGGTCTGCGAAATAGGGTTCTGAGCCATCGCCGTAGCCACAGATGTCGAAAGAGCCAACGTTGCCCCTATCGAATATATTATTGTCTTCAGTCTCATATCCTTTTCATTAAATTACTATTACGAATCCTCCACGTGGGTAGAGATCAATTGTTGATGGTAGTTTATTGACCTCAGTTATCTTCCAACCGGCATCAACACCCTCTCCCGCATCTTCAAAAAGAGTGGCAGTGGCAAAGGCAGCAGGGTTAAGGTTGAGGCGTGAGAGGTCGAGCTTTATACCTTTGCGGGATTCGTCGCTGCCGTTTATGCCGGAAATCCACCACTTGTCACCACTTCTGCGAGCCATAATCACATACTCACCGGGGTAGCCATCGAGGAGAAGCGTCTCATCCCATACGGTGGGTAGTGTTGAAAGATAATCCTTCACCTCCTGCGGCTGACTGAGGAAACTCTCGGGACGGTCGGCAAGATGCTGGATACCTGATTCGTACAAAGCTGTAAGAGCCAACTCGTGAGCCATCGTAGTAATATGAGGATGTTGTGAGTCGGTGAAAGCACAGGGAGTATAATCCATAGATGCCACCACATTACGTGTGAACGGAAGTGTTGCGTTATGTGATGCAGCTTTATCTGTAAACGT
>CAMWIF010000208.1 GCA_947174225.1 uncultured Porphyromonadaceae bacterium
TCCATCAATTGGTTTACGAGCGAGAGGAGGTAGCGTGAGTTACGTGCCACAAAATTGAGCTGCTCAATCACCTTGGGATTGGTGGAGAGCCGCATAGCTCTCTCAATAGGTCCTATTATCAGCGTAATAGGTGTGCGGAACTCGTGGGTAATGTTGGTGAAGAAGGAGATACGGTCGGCAGTGAGCTGCTGCACCTGGGCTTTCTGCTCGGAGATTTCACGCACACCCTCTTCCACTGCCTTCTGCAGATCGTTGCGCTGCCGCTTC
This sequence comes from uncultured Porphyromonadaceae bacterium, assembly GCA_947174225.1. Classification (GTDB taxonomy): domain Bacteria; phylum Bacteroidota; class Bacteroidia; order Bacteroidales; family Muribaculaceae; genus Lepagella. The sequence goes on from CAMWIF010000208.1 coordinate 268, forward strand.
AGATCTTTTACGCGCCAGCGGTATATAGCTCCCACGGCAGCAAGAATAGCAAGAATTATAAGGACTATAAACCACCACCTGCGATAGAAATTGGGCACTATCTCCACCTCGAAACGCGACACGGGAGCAGATTCGAGATTCTGTCCCTGTCCCACATATTTCACTTCTAAGTTGTAGGAGCCGGGAAACAGGTTCATATACGCTACGCTGTGACGCCCGGGTGCCAACTCTTTCCAATCTTTCTCATATCCTTTCATCCTATAGTAGTAGCGACCGTTGCCTTCACCTCCATAGTCGAATGAGGAAAAGCCGATTTCGAATTGACGGTCATTTTCCGATATACGGCAACGTTCCGGATTACCATAGACAGCATCGTTGTCTACTGAGAGAGAGGTGAAACGTACCGGCATCGGAGAGATATGTGTGGAAGCCAATCCCTTAATGGCAACCATTCCGTCTACGCTTCCGAAAAGGACATCACCGTTAGCCAGCCGGCGATAGGCGTTCCAATAGAATTGTTCTGTCTGAAGCCCGTTATTAAGTCCGAAAGTCAGCATAGAGCCGTCGGGTGTTATGCAGCATAGACCGTGATAAGTGGCTACCCAAAGATTGCCGTGGGGATCCTCGACGATGCCGTGTACGGCATCGTTAGGAAGACCGTCGTCGGTGCTGATATTTGTAAATGAACCATCCTTGTCATTGTACTTGTAGAGTCCGTTGCCGTTGGTGCCGACCCATATGGTGGCATCCCGTCCCACAGCGATTGAGGTGACTTTCTCGTTTACAAGCACCGACTTGTCGTCGAGTTTATAGGGGTAACGTGTATATTCGTAGCCGTCTTGTCCCGGTCCTTTGCGAAGATTCACGGTGTAAAGACCTCCGAGACCCCCCATCCAAAGCCGTCCGTCGGGAGCTATGACTGTAGCCACAGTGCCTCTTACCTCGTCGGCTCCGCTGAAAGGCGTCGTCAGTTGGTCGGTATCAAGATCGTAGAGATACATTCCTGAGCTGACCCCGATCCAGATGGCATTGTTGAAAGGATCGAACGTCAGAGAGCTGATGTATCCCATAGGATTTCCGTCGGGTGTGAGGGTGAAATGGCGTAACATCCGAGATGGATTCATCCGATCGAGCATACATAGTCCGCCACCCCAGGTGCCAACCCACAAATGGCCTGTATGGTCGGAGGTGATTGCGCTGACTGAATTATGTGACAGTGCACCGCTTTCACGGGTAAAATGAGTGAATCCGGCTTCGTAGCTTTTACGACTTCGGTTAAGTCCACCTTCAACAGTGCCTACCCACACTGTGCCATCGCCGTCTTCATATATGGCATTGACACAGTTAGGCGACAAGGATGAGATGTCGGCAGGGTTGTGGCGAAGCATTTTACTGTAGAGGCGGCGAGGGGAGAAGAGATTTATTCCGCAGCCTTCCGTGCCTACCCATAGGTTATCACCCTCTATCAGAAGGCAGTTGATGAAATTGTTGTTGAGACTCTGAGGCGCTCCTATTATGTCGGCTGCGTCGAGCTGTTGTATTGAATCTGTAGCAGGGTCAATTATGTTGATGCCGTTAAGGCATCCGGCAATCAGCTTACCCTCCGGTGACACCACGAGAGAGTTTACGAAATTCTGCGACAGATGGCCCTTGCCTCCGGATTGGGAATTATAGGCTCTTACGAGTCGATTGTTGATGTCGTAGGAAAAGAGACCATGTTCGGTAGCTATCCATATCCGTGAGTCGGTGGTAGCGAAATCTGAAACGTATATCATCGGATTCCAGCTAAGATCAGGTGACAAGGGAAGGCTCTTGATCTTATTATTGTCTATATACAGGCGGCATATGGTACCGTCAATTGCCGACAATACTCCGGGATATAGCTGAGGAATTGCTTTTACACAGGCTGTGGTCTGCGAGAATTTCGTCTTGTGGGGAATGGAGAGGATGCGTGATATGGCTCCGTTGGTGTCGAGGGAGATGCATATTATGTCGCTGGTATTGCGGAGCCATATGTTACCTTCGTTATCAAGACTTACAAAAGATGCCGGTTGATAAGATATTTTCTCAAAAAGCCCGGTATTATCTTGTGGAGTGGCGGGTGAGAGATCGGTAAGGTTTATGATGTCGATTCCTCCGTCGCTGACAGCCCATAGTCTGCCGAATCGGTCTTCAGTCACTTTTCTTACGAAGGAACTTTTGATTTGTCTAGTGGGGGAATTTGGTGTGAAGGACACAAATTCGTAGCCGTCATACCGGGCAAGGGAAGCTGAGGTTGCAACCCAGATGTAACCTTTGCTGTCGCGATAGATGTCTTCCACGAAGTTGTGGGGTAGCCCTTGCTGCATGGTAATGAAGCTCACCGTGTAGGAGTCAGCGGGATCCTGACGTAAAGTAGCATATGCCGTAACAGTGTGCAGGCATATGAGGGTCAGGAATATGTGTAGAAGTTTGAGCTTCATAACGTTAGTTTAGAGTTAACGGTTTAAGGTTTTGAGAGAGGAAGGATAGTTTATTGTTTATGAATTAGGAAGATAGGAGATGAGGAATTATGATATAGGGATGAGGATCGAGAGTAAAGGAGAGTAGATTCTGTTGGGGAAAGATGGCGGAGCAGCCGTTTGGAGAGGCTGCTCCGCCGGGGTTGGTCAGAAGAAGCGCTTTCGCTTCCTTATATGGACCGTGGCGAGAGTTTCTTTATCTGAAAGATTCTTTCGGGAATGACCTTTACTGGAGGCTGAGAGTTACGATGCTCTTAGCGGGAAGGGTAACGGTGAGCTTGCCTCCCTTTACCTGATAACCTTTATTAAAGGGCTTTAGAGTAACTTTCTCAGGCTGTCCGAAGTCGTTATAGTCGTTCATCGAAGCAGCGGTAAGGATTTCACCCGAAATATTCTTGGCAGATATGCCCGAAAGATTTATGGTGATTTCAGCCTCGTTCTTAAGGTCTGTATTTACAAGGGAGATGGTGGTCTTACCATTCTTTGCAGAAGCTGTAGCGCTTACCACGGGAACCTTGCGGCCGTCGCGTGTAGCAATCATAGGAGTTGCCACATTGAGAGGCACAAGCTTTGCATCCTGATGAGGCACATACATTTTGAAGACGTAGTAGGTTGGGGTGAGTACCATCTGGTCGCCGCGAGTGAGCACCATCGACTGGAGCACGTTGGCGATCTGAGCGATATTGGTCATCTTCACACGGTCGGTAAAAGTATGGAACGTGTTAAGACTCAGAGCAGCCACCATAGCGTCACGGAGTGAGTTCTGCTGGAAGAGGTGTCCCGGTACGGTACCCGGTTCTTCATCAAACCAAGTACCCCATTCGTCAACGAGCAGACCTACACGTTTCTTGGGGTCATACTTATCCATAATCTCACAGTGGCGTTTCACCACGTCACCTACCTCAAGACATTTTCCAAGTGCCCAGTAATAGTCAGACTCATTGAAATTGATGGCTGAACCCTTACTGCCGTTCCAACCGAGCACTGTATAATAGTGGAGGGAGATGCCATCCATAAAGCGCCCTGCATTGCGCATCATCACGTCAGTCCAGTTATAGTCGTAGTCGGATGCACCGGAGGCTATCTTATAGAGGTGATTGCCGTTGTAGTTACGGCAATATGTTTGGTAGCGACGATACACATCTGAATAATACTCAGGTGTGAAGTTACCACCACAACCCCAGCTCTCGTTGCCGACACCGAGGTATTTAAGGTGCCAAGGCTTCTCACGCCCGTTCTGTTTGCGCAAGGTTGCCATCGGACCATCCTCAGCCGTGATGTATTCCACCCACTTGGCAAGTTCCTCTACCGAGCCGCTACCTACGTTGCCGCTAAGGTATGGTTCGCAACCGAGCATCTCGCAGAGGTCGAAGAAGTCGTGTGTGCCGAAAGAGTTATCTTCCACAGTGCCGCCCCAGTTGTTGTTGACCATACGTGGACGGTTCTGCTTCGGACCTATACCATCCATCCAATGATATTCGTCGGCGAAGCAACCGCCGGGCCAACGGAGCACGGGCACGTGAAGCTCCTTAAGAGCGTTGAGCACGTCGTTGCGGTAGCCATTGGTATTGGGTATGGGTGAATCCGGACCTACCCAGAGACCACCGTAGATGCAGGTGCCAAGATGCTCGGCAAACTGACCGTAGATTTCCTTTACGATTATGGGACTCTCCTCAGAGGGAAGCAGGGTCACAGTGGCTTCATTAGCTGCTAAAGAGGGTAGGGAGCAGAGTGCTGAAAGCGCAAGTGTGCTTAGAATCTTCTTCATGATAAGGGGTTATTTACTGAAACGATAAACTGCAAAAGTTTTGGCAGGAAGAGTGACATTCATATCCTTAATGTCCTTGTCGGTGAATGTCTGGGTCTTGGGCTTCACAATCTCCTGGTTGTCGAGAGTGTTCTCGGCATCATTGTCGGCGTGAAGAGTGGTCACAGTTACGTTGGAATAATTCTGGTTCTTCTTCAACCCCTTGAAATCGATCTGAAGCTCTTGTGCCTCGTCGCCGGTATTAGCTACCTTAATGATGAGGTCGCCTGACGGGTCCTCCTTCACGGCAGATGCGAAAAGACCGTTCTGACCCTCGTTGCCGGCTACAGGCTTACCATCCATCTTCAAAGGCACCACCTGAGAACCTTTGTTGAGGGAGAAGAGCTGCTGCACGTAGTAGCTTGCTGTGGGCATTGAGCGGAGGTTATCATACCAGATCATATCGGGACGCCACTGCCAGCCCTCAACGTGTGCGAAGAGGGGTGCATATGTAGCCATCTCCACGATGTCGGCGTTGCGCTCCAATCCAGTCATGAAGGCAGCTTCAAGGAGCGAGGCGTTGAAATGGTTGTATTTCTTCCCTTTGCCGTGGCAGGCATATTCTCCTGCAAATACTTTCGGACCTTTGCGGTCGTAGTTGTCGTAGCGGTTGCCCTGAGCAAGGAACCAGCTTTCTGGACGATAGAAGTGCTCGTCAACGAGGTCAGCTTTGAGACGCTTCATCTCAGGCCAAAGGAACTCAAACTGCTCACCCTCTG
>CAMWIF010000209.1 GCA_947174225.1 uncultured Porphyromonadaceae bacterium
TTCAACGCTTTCCTCAAGACCCTTGAAGAGCCCCCTAAGTATGTGGTGTTTATCCTTGCCACTACGGAGAAGCACAAGGTGATTCCGACTATATTGAGCCGTTGCCAGATTTACGACTTCAAGCGCATCACCATAAACGATATGGTGGAGCATCTTGAATACGTGGCTTCGCAGGAGGGTGTCACTACCGACCGCGACGCACTCGGAGTGATAGCTCTTAAGGCTGACGGTGCGATGCGCGATGCGCTCTCAATATTCGACCAGGTAGCAGCTTCCTCACGAGGTAACGTCACCTATGCCAACACTATCGAAAACCTTAATGTGCTCGACTATGACTACTATTTCCGTATGGTCGATGCCTTCCGCTCAGGAGATGTCTCTTCAGCTCTCCTATTATATAAGGATATTCGCGATAAAGGATTCGATTCCCTCTTTATGGTCAACGGTCTTGCCGCCCATGTGCGTGACCTTATGGTGGCAGCCGACCCACGTACCGCTTCTCTCCTTGAAACCTCGGAGGAGATTGCGGCGCGTTACACACAGCAATCGCAAACTCTCCCTCCACAGTGGTATTATGCGGCTATGCGTCTCCTCACCGACTGCGACTTGAACTATCGCACCGCCTCTTCCAAACGTCTCCTTGTAGAGCTTACCCTCATACGCCTGTGCCAGCTTCTAACTCCTGCTACACCTCCGTTTGACGCCATCGACCGTAAACAACCCCTCGGCGACCCCACAAAAGCTCCGTCTAAAGCACAGGAGCCACAAGTAGGCTACGGCTCCCCATCGCCTCAACCCGGCTCTTCCTCAGCGCAACCGCAAAGTCACCCACAGCAACCGCAAAGCCAACCGCAGCCAACCGCAGCCACTCCGCAACCGGCGATTGCCAAACCTGTTGCTAACCCGACACCTGCCTCTAAACCTGTGGCACCATCCAAACCGGCAGCTGCTTCTAAGCCAACTGCTGCGCCAAAGCCTGTGGCTCCGAAAGTCGCTACGGGTCGTCGCCCCTCTACACTGCGTCTTTCAGATGTAGGGAGCAATGTGAATCCTGATGCCGGTCGTCTTACTCACCGAGCCAATCCGATTTCACACGACCGCTTTATTCAGGCTTGGGGTGAATTTATAGCACGAAATCCGCAGTTGCACATCCTTATAAGTGCGATGAGAGCCTCGAAGCCCACTCCCGCCGGCGAACACGCTTACAGTATAATCGTAGATCATCCCGCACAGTTGCAGGCATTCGAGCTCTCGATGCCAAAACTTATAGAATATCTGCGCAATTTCCTTGAAAACGACTTGCTCACGTTGAAGGTGGAGGTCAATACTAATCCGGTTGAGAATAAACAACTGCCCCCGAAAGAATTTTTACGTCAGGTGGTGTCGGAAAACACTGCCCTTGCAGGATTCCTTTCCGCTTTGGATGCAGAGCTTGTGTAGCATAATTAATGCTAATAAGAGTTAAAAATAATTAAATTTATTGCTCTCTGACCTCTTTTATTCCTCATTTAACCCTATTTCACAGCTTAATTTATTATCTTTGCAGAAGATTTCCGGAGGGGACGCAAGTCCTCTCCGAGTTTTTTTGTAAAACGAAATGATATGATCGACAAAACAGCGCTCACAGACTTTGTAGAGCAGCAGCTTCAAGATACGGATCTCTACCTCGTTGACCTAACTGTCTCACCGGCCAACGAGATTACCGTAGAGATAGATTCCGATTCGCCCGTCGACATCGACGAGTGTATCGCCCTTACCCGTAAGATAGAGGAGGCATTCAACCGCGACGAAGAAGACTACGAACTTGAGGTCGGCTCCTCCGGACTAACTTCTCCTTTCAAAGTGTTGAGACAGTATCAGAAGAACATCGGCAACGAGGTCGAGGTTATCGCCCGCGACGGCCGTAAATATACCGGAGTGCTCCGCGAGGCGGGTCCCGACAGCTTCACTATCCTTTCTTCCGAGAAGGTAAAGCACGAAGGTGCCAAGCGTCCCGTGATGGAGGAGGTAGCTCACACCTTCACCTACTCCGACGTAAAATCTACATCCTACCTACTACAATTCTAAAGTCTTATGGCAAAGAAAGCAGAGACCGTTAATATGGTCGACCGGTTTGCTGAGTTCAAAGAACTCAAGAATATCGACAAGACCACGATGATAAGTGTCCTTGAAGAGTCGTTCCGCAATGTGCTTGCGAAGATGTTCGGCTCCGACGAGAACTTTGACGTCATAATGAATCCTGACAAGGGTGACTGCGAGATCTATCAGAATCTTGAGGTCGTGCCTGACGGACAGGTCACCAATCCTGACCGCCAGATCGGACTCGAAGAGGCACGTGAGATCGACCCTGAGTGTGAGATCGGTGAAGAGGTATCAAAGCAGATCTTCTTTGAGAAGTTCGGACGCCGTGCCATTCTAAATCTGCGTCAGACCCTCCAGTCAAAGATCCTTGATCTCCAGAACGAGGCGAAGACTTCCAAATTTAAAGAACTTGAGGGTGAGATTATCACCGGAGAGGTGCATCAGATATGGAAACGCGAATCGCTTCTCGTCGATGAAGACCAGAACGAGCTTACGATGCCCAAAGACGAGCAGATACCCAGCGATAATTTCCATAAGGGCGATATGGTGAGAGCCATAGTGAAGCGTGTGGACACCAACAACAATAATCCCAAGATTATAGTGTCGCGCACAGACGACCGCTTCCTTCGCCGTCTGTTCGAGCAGGAGGTTCCTGAGATTCACGACGGGCTGATCACCATCCGCGCCGTAGCCCGTATCCCGGGTGAGAGAGCCAAGATAGCCGTAGAGAGCTATGATGACCGCATCGATCCCGTAGGTGCCTGTGTGGGCATCAAGGGTAGCCGTATTCATGGAATCGTAAGAGAGCTCCGTAATGAGAATATCGACGTTATCTCCTACACCGCCAATCCCTCTCTCTTTATCCAGCGTGCTTTGAGCCCTGCTAAGATTTCCTCCATCCGTCTTAACGAGGAGACTAAGAAAGCTGAGGTGTTCCTTCACCCCGATGAGGTTTCACTTGCCATCGGCAAGGGAGGCCATAATATCCGTCTCGCCACCATGCTCACCGGTTATACTATTGATGTATACCGCGACATCGAGGAGGGTGAGGAGGATATCTACCTCGACGAATTCCGCGATGAGATCGACGATTGGGTGATTGAAGCGCTCAAGGATATTGGTCTCGGCACTGCCAAGGCTGTGCTCAACGCACGCCCTGAGGTGCTCGATCAAGCCGACCTTGAAGACACCACCATCGAGCACGTGCTCAACGTGATCCGCGCCGAGTTCGAGGATTAAAAGTTTAAAACCCCTTCACCAGCATATGCGCACAAAAATCAGCAAAATAGCAAAAGATCTTAATGTCGGCGTAAACACGGCGGTTGAGTTCTTGCGTAAGAACAACATAGAGGTCGATACGAATCCGAATTCCCGTATCGACGATGCAGCCGTGTCCCTGCTTATGCGTGAGTTCAGCAGCGACAAAGCCGACAAGGCACAATCCGATCAACGTACAAATTCACGGCGCGAAGACCGTAAGGCAAAATCCGAGAGAAGGTCAGACGATGCTGCAGTCAATTCCGTAGGTCTTAAGGTGCTGGGTAAAATCGACCTCTCAACTGTAGGGGGCACCCATCACTCATCCTCCTCCAGACAGTCGAATAAATCATCCCAGTCAAAACAGAATTCCTCACGCCAGGCACAGAAGTCGCCTCAGGGTGCTTCTTCACAGCGTCCAGCTGCGGACCAGCGTCCAGCTCAGCCACAGCGTCCTGTCCAGACTCCTGAACCTCCTGTCGCGCCCAAACCGGCTGCTCAGGCAACTCCCGAAGCACAGCAGTCACGTCCACAGGCTCAGCCACAACCACAGCCCCAGGTGAAAAAAGCACCGGAGCCTCAGCAGCCTGCAGCTAAACCTTCTGTGAAATCCGATAAAATTGCTGATGCCGGTGAAGCGGCTACAAAAAAATCTTCAGAAGACATAGTGAACAATACATCGAAAAAGGATTCCCGCCAGCAGAAACAAGGCGCTCAACCGGCCAACTCCAATCCCACGCCACAGGAGCAGCCGACACCACGCACATCGGAATCCACATCAGGCGTGTTCCGTCTATCAGCTCCCGCTGCCCAGCCTGAGCTGAAAGTGCTTGGAAAGATTGACCTCTCTGCTCTTAACCAGAGCACACGCCCAAAGAAACGTGGTAAGGATGACCGCCGTCGCGGCGGCGATAAGAACCGTCAGAATGCCGGCACCCAGCAGGGTGGTGCTTCCGGCGAAGCTACCTCCGACCGTAAGAAGCGTAAGCGCATAGGTAAGGAGAAGGTAGATATCGAGAAGGCTGCACAGCAGCCCGGCTTCGGTTCGGAACGTCGGAAGAAGTCCGGTGGTGATAAACCCGCCCAGGATAAGCAGCAAGGTGGCGGCGACCGTAAACGCTCCGACCGTAACAAGGGAGAGGGCAATAATAAGCAGCGTCGCAACGAGCGTCCCCAGCCGCATAAGGAGTCGAATCCGGAAGATGTGCAGAAGCAGGTGAAGGAGACCCTTGCCCGCCTTACTAATAAGACGCCGAAGAAGAATGTAAAGTGGCGTAAAGAGAAAAAAGAGGCTCTTCATAACCGCGAACTTGAGAATCAGCGTCGCGAGGAGGCTGAAAGCCGCGTGATACAGCTTACCGAATTCGTAACAGCCAACGACCTTGCCAACCTTATGGAGGTGCCCGTCAACAATGTCATTGCTACTTGTATGAACCTCGGCGTTATGGTTTCTATCAACCAGCGTCTGGATGCCGAGACCATCAATATCGTGGCAGAGGAATTCGGCTTCACCACTGAGTATGTGAGTGCCGATGTGACAGAGGCCATCGCTCCTGAGGATGATGATGAAGAGGATCTCGAGCCGCGTCCGCCGATTGTGACTGTTATGGGTCACGTCGACCACGGTAAGACTTCTTTGCTCGACTATATCCGCAATTCCAATGTGATTGCCGGTGAGGCAGGTGGCATCACTCAGCATATCGGTGCGTACAATGTGAAATTGCCTGACGGTCGTCACATCACATTCCTCGATACTCCGGGTCACGAGGCATTTACCGCTATGCGTGCGCGTGGTGCGAAGGTCACTGACCTTGCCATCATCATTGTGGCTGCCGACGATGACGTGATGCCTCAGACAATTGAGGCTAGCAACCACGCTTCAGCTGCCGGTGTGCCAATGG
>CAMWIF010000210.1 GCA_947174225.1 uncultured Porphyromonadaceae bacterium
ATCCTGCTACAATAAGTTTAGACTTCGACCGTGCTTTGTATTGGGTAGAAGTGGGAGCTCTTCCTACAGACACAGTTCGTTCGATCCTTTCCAAAGAAGGAGTAATGCTTATGAAGCACCTTCGCGGTGGCGTAAAGAAAGGCGCATTCACCGAAGAAGAGGCACAGAAGCGCTTCGATGCTTGGAAGGCAGACCGTGCTAAAGTAGCAAACGCATTCCAGGCTAAGAAAGAAGCAAAGGCAGCTGAAGATGCAAAGGCTCGTTTCGAAGCTGAAGTAGCGCAGAACCGTGCAAAGGGTGAAGAAGTAGCAAAGAAGAAGGCTGAAAAGCTCGCTGCAGCCGAGGCAGCAGCTAAGGAGGCTCTTGAAAACGAGGCAGCCGCTACTGAAGAACAGCCTGCTGAGTAATCAGACAATCCGGATAGATGCAAAGCATCGTTAGAATAAAAAAAAATTGCATTTTTTTCTTAAAAAATTTGCACAGTTCAAAAATTCTTACTAACTTTGCATCGTCAAAAAGAAAAGACATCATGATGGCTTCGGTCATCATGATTAAAATGGCCGATTAGTGTAGCGGTTAGCACGCCACCCTCTCACGGTGGAGACTCGGGTTCGAGTCCCGGATCGGCTACCTAATCTTAGGATTGTCGTGATGACAATCCTTTTTTTATTCTATTCCATTAAACCATCCAACGCCCCAACTCGTTATATAAATAAAAATTTTATAACCCATTCTTAATCCTTATTTATTATGAAAGCACTGTCAATAGTTTTTTATGCAATCGGATTTATCCTCCTTATCATATCTTGTTTCACCACAAGCATAGCAGTAACCTGGTGGCTGGGCGGACTCGCAGTTGTAGCTTTAATAATAGGCTGTGTGTTCCAGTTTAATGCAAACACACATGCCCAGCAATTTCATTACCATCACCACCATAATTGAGCAGCCTTGAGAGTAGCGGGCTTACCTATATCAATTAGGTTAAGATTGGAGGCAACTACTCCATCTACCCGTTCTTTTCTATCCTTCGACAGAAAGTAATCCATCACCGGAAAGGCACTTTCGCCGAATAGTTGGCGCATTTCTCTCCGCATCTCTCCATTGGTGACATATATGCCGCTAAATGCATATTCTGTATCACCCTCCTTAGAGGTATATTCCTTTGGTTTATATTCATCTGTCCCAAGATGATGCCAGCCTTTTAACTTCATTTCGGAATCGAAAATAAGTTTCCGGCTCGATTCCCGATCATTTACAAGCAAACTACCACCGGCCTGCGATTCCTTATGTATACGCATAAGGGTTTGCAGGTCGGCATTACTTAATATATCGACATTATGAACCAATACCGGTTCGTCACCCAAAAGCCTATCGGCATATACCAGTCCACCACCTGTGTCGAGAAGATTCCCTCTCTCATCGCTTATTCCTATCCGTACCCCAAAATCCTTACTTCCGAGAAAATCTATAATCTGGTCTCCGAAATGATGTATATTGACCACAATATCATTGAAACCTTCTTCCTTAAGACGTACTATCACTCTCTCAAGCATAGGCACGCCACCTACAGGCACTAAAGCCTTCGGATGCTCAAGAGTCCACGGACGTAGCCGCGTACCGAGGCCGGCTGCCAAAATCATCGCTTTCATTTCTCAATCTCCTTATTATATAATGTATGAACTCCTTGCTCCCTATGTATAAGCTCAACCCTAACATCGGGAAACCGACATCTCACCTGCTCTGCAAAGCCTTGAGCACAGTATACCGAACGATGCCTCCCGCCTGTACACCCGAATCCCACCTGCAAAGAATTGAATCCGCGTGAGCGGTAGCGCTCAATCACAGGTGTCACTATATCTAACGATGCTTTTATAAATTCTTGTACCTCCCCCTTTTCTTCCAAGAAATCCTTTACTTCCTTGTCGAGACCCGTCAAGGGTTTATATCTGTCGTAACGACCCGGATTGTGCATGCCTCTGCAATCAAACATAAATCCTCCGCCATTCCCGGTAAGATCCTCCGGATACCCTTTCTTATAAGAGAAACTAAATACTTTTACAGTAAGCCCCTCTCTCTTATCTCTCGATGCAAATCTGCTTAATACGCAAGCCCGTGCAACTTTCTCCAGCTCCGGATAGGATGAAAGACTACCTTTTTCCATAAGTTCTCCCAGATTAGCCAATGCCCCGGGAATGCTCTCGATGAAGTGTGATTTCTTCTCCACAAGTCCTCGAAAACCATATGCCCCCAATACTTGAAGGGTTCTGAAAAGGGCAAATTTGTCAACTTCTGCCAATATCTCATCCACCTCTACCTCTCTCTGCTCCGCTACCAATTCGGCATAAAGTTGCAAAAGCTCCTTACGCTCCTCAGCGCTGAATCCGGCTTTAGCTTGCCATAGGAATGACACCACATCATAGACCATCGGACCTTTCCTGCCTCCCTGAAAGTCTATGAATCGAGGTTCTCCCTCCTTTATCATTATATTCCGACTTTGGAAATCCCTATACATAAATCCCTGAAGTAAGCTATGACCTTGGCATAGTGCTGTTGCCAACGCCTCAAAGTCATCTTCAAGAAGATTCTCGTCAAACATGATGCCCGTAGGCTTCAGAAACTCATACTTAAAATAATTTAAGTCCCACATCACAAGACGACGTGAAAAGTTATCCCACGCTACATAGCGACTCCATACCTCATCGGGAGCGGTCTGCAAATCCACCAATGCCTCCAACGTCCTTGCAGAAAGTTCCATCCGACGGTCTGTAGAGAGAAGATCAAGCAGCTGCACATCGCCAAGATCCTCCTGAAGATAGACTGTCATCTCACGGTTGATGGCATAGACATCAGGCACGGCACAGCCCCATTCCTTAAACGCTACTGCTAAATTATAGAATGTAAGGTTTTCCTTCGGATCGTCGCCACAAGTAGCAATCACACTATGGTTATCGTTACCTATGATACGGTAATAACGTCTATCGGAACCGGCTCCGGGGAGCCGAACTATGCTTTGTGGCTCCCCGTATACCTCCTTATATAACTGAAGGGCTTCACCCTTCTCTTTCTCTGTATTATTGTTCATATCTATACATAGTTTACACTTCTCTATACATAGTTTACACTTCCTGATAAACAGTCAGGATAAAAAAAATTTAAAACTGACTGCAAATTTAAGAATAATTGTTGTTAATTTTGACAAAATACACTATCTTTGCGCTACCAATCCCAATAGTGTGATATTTGGCGTCGGTCTGTCTCCTCAATCCAGACCATAACTCATAAAGACAATAATTATACTAAGTCTATACTAAAACATATTTTATCAATGGCTAAAATCGATAATTACAATTTCGCAGGTAAAAAAGCCATCGTCAGAGTTGACTTCAATGTGCCTCTTGACGAAAACGGCCACATCACCGACGACACCCGTATCCGCGGTGCCCTTCCTACTCTCAAAAAAATCCTCGCTGACGGCGGAAGCCTTATCCTGATGTCACACATGGGTAAGCCCAAAGGAAAAGTCAATCCTAAATTCAGTCTTGCTCAGATTCGCGAAGACGTTGCCAAAGCTCTTGGTACAGACGTGAAGTTCGCTCCTGACTGCGCCAACGCTGCTGAAGCTGCCGCCGAGCTTAAACCCGGAGAGGTGCTTCTGCTCGAAAACCTCCGTTTCTATCCGGAAGAGGAGGGCAAGCCCGTCGGAATCGACAAGGCTGACCCGGGCTATGACGATGCCAAGAAATCTATGAAAGAGAGCCAGAAGGAGTTCGCCAAGACCCTTGCAAGCTATGCTGACGTTTACGTAAACGACGCTTTCGGCACAGCTCACCGCAAACACGCTTCTACTGCTGTCATCGCTGACAACTTCTCCTCCGACAACAAAATGCTCGGCTATCTCATGGAGAAGGAAGTTCAGGCTGTGGACAACATCCTCAAAGATATCAAGCGTCCCTTCACTGCTATCATGGGTGGTTCAAAGGTATCTACCAAGATTGGTATCATCGAAAACCTTATGGACAAGGTTGACAACCTCATCCTCTGCGGTGGTATGACCTACACATTTGCAAAGGCTCAGGGTGGCAAGATCGGCAACTCCATCTGCGAAGATGATAAACTTGACCTTGCTCTTGACATCATCAAGAAGGCTAAAGAAAAAGGTGTAAACCTTATCCTCGGCACTGATTGCATTGCAGCCGACTCTTTCAGCAACGATGCTAAGACTATGGTATGCCCTGCCAATGATATACCCGACGGTTGGGAGGGTCTTGATGCCGGTCCCGAGACCTGCAAGGCTTTCGAAGAGGCAATCATTCCTTCAAAGACTATTCTTTGGAACGGTCCTGCCGGAGTATTCGAATTCGACAACTTCACCGGTGGCTCACGTGCGATTGCTGAAGCTATCGTTAAAGCTACCGATAACGGTGCCTTCTCACTCGTAGGTGGCGGTGACTCCGTAGCATGTGTCAACAAGTTCGGCCTTGCCGATAGCGTATCCTATGTATCTACCGGTGGTGGTGCCCTTCTCGAAGCTATCGAAGGCAAGGTGCTTCCCGGTGTAGCAGCAGTTGCAGAATAATTGAAGTCCCTCAAGTCCGGGGGAGCGACGCTCCCTCGGACTTTTCAATACTTGAATACCGGAAAACTCGCTGCCGGAAGACTCGCCAAACAGATTTAAAACGTGAAAAAATCCGCATCTTTTCATAAATTAAAGTAATGGCAGAAACCTTGTAACAATTTTTTCGATAAATAAGTATTGTTTTTTTCAAATTATATTGTAATTTTGCAATGTCAATAGGTCATTCTCAGAAAAATGACCTACCGACCTGAAAAACCCATATACAACGGACGACCCCATACCTGTGGAACTCTAAAAAACTCAACAAACTTCACAAACATATTTAATCATCAAACAAACACTTATTTAACATTATGGAATCTCAGAATCCCAAGCCCGCTCCCACAGCTGCGGCTAAAGTGAAAAAGGAAGAGAAAATCAGCAACGTACGCGGTATCCGCAACGCCTTCCTCGTAATCATCGCCTGCGCCATCTGCGCTGTCTGCATCTTCCTCTTCGGAATGGGTGCTCCAGGCAACTTCGAAGGCAACGACCCCGCAGGTCACCCCATCAACCTCGCAGGTACTGTCTACAAGGGTGGTTTCATCGTGCCTATCCTTATGACCCTTCTTCTCACCGTTATCGTTCTCTCTGTAGAACGTTGGATCGCCCTCAGCT
>CAMWIF010000211.1 GCA_947174225.1 uncultured Porphyromonadaceae bacterium
ACCTCAAAGGATGTGATGGAGATTTTCCGCCAGCTCAACGAAGAGGAGGGAAAGACCATCGTGATAGTGACACACGACCCCGGTGTGGCAGCGCAGACCAACCGACTTATCCGTATCTCCGACGGTGTGATTGCTCCTGACACTCCGGAAGTGAAAATTCCGCAATTGATTATCCCATAATAAGAAGGTTATGTTTGATCTTATTCACGAGATAATGCAGACGTTGCGTAATAATAAGTTGCGCACGATTCTTACGGGTGTGGCTGTCACGTGGGGCGTGTTTATGCTTATCACCCTTTTGGCTCTCGCAAGGGGTATGACAGATGATTTCGAGGAGGATATGATGTCTACCAATATGACCCGACTCAGGGTGTTCGGCGGACGCACTTCCGTTCCCTGGGAAGGCAACCGCGAAGGTAGACGCATCCGCCTTGATGAGAAAGACCTCCATACGGTGCCTTCCGGAGTGAAGAGATATGTGGAGGATGTCACCACCAACATCCGCTCCGGCAGCTCCATATCTACAAAGGATGCTAAGGTCAACCAGTCATACTCCGGAGTTTTCCCCTCTGCGGCTAAGGAGCAGCGCATTGAGGATAAGATGACGGAGGGGCGGTTTCTGAATCAGCCGGATATGGATGACTGTAGGAAAGTTGTGGTGCTTCCGGTGTATTATGCCGAGCAGCTATTTCCGCCCGAAGGTAAGGGCGCGGTGGGAAAGACAGTGATTATCAACGGACTTGCCTTCAAGGTGGTGGGAGTCTACAAGAGTGAATGGAACAGGGACGCGTATATACCTTTCACAACGGCTCGACTTATGGCTTCCGACCGTAAGGATCTCGGCGAACTCAGCGTTAATCTCAAGAATGTCACGACTCAGGAGGATGGGGAAGAGGCTGAGAAGCAGGTTAAGAATATCATAGCCAAGAACCATAGCTTCAGTCCTGACGACGAGAGCGCGGTGTGGATTTCCAACTATTTCACGAATGCTCTGAGAGCGCGTCAGGGGATAGGTATATTGGATGTGAGCGTATGGGTGTTGGGTATACTCACACTGCTGACAGGCATTGTGGGAATCAGCAACATTATGTTTGTCAGTGTCAAGGAGCGGACTCACGAGATTGGCATCAGGAGAGCGATAGGTGCCAAACCGAGGAAGATACTTATACAGATATTGGCAGAGGCTGTCTCTATCACACTGATATTTGGCTATATTGGCATTGTTATGGGTACTGTCGTGACTCAGCTGATCGACCATATTTTCAATGAATCGGGTATGTTGGGAAATCCTACGGTGAGTCTTACGATAGCCTGTGAGGTCACTGTGGTGCTCGTGCTTGCCGGAGCTTTGGCAGGGTTGTTCCCGGCTCTGAAAGCTTTGAAGGTAAGACCCGTGGAGGCTCTGAGAGATGAATAGATTATAGATATTGAAAAGATGAGACTGACTATATTCGACATAGAAAACTGGAAAGAGATTGGGGCGACATTGATGCGTAATAAGACCCGTACTTTCCTTACCGGCTTCGGTATCTTTTGGGGTGTGGCAATGCTTGCGCTGCTCACCGGAGGCGCGAGGGGAGGCGGCGATATGCTTAGGCGTAACTTTGCCGGATTTGCCACTAATACTGCAGGTGTGATACCGAGTAACACCACGATGCCTTATAAGGGATATCAGAAGGGGAGATGGTGGCAGATGACCCTCGGCGACGCGGAGATGATAAAGGCTGCCTTTCCCGAACTGGATGCTGTGGTGCCTACATCACAAAGAGGCGCACAGAGTTTCAAACGGGGCAAATATACCTATTCCGGTCAGTTGGCTGGAGTGACGGAAGATTATACCAAGATACTCCAGCCAAGACTTTATGAGGGACGCTTTGTGAATGAGGCTGACGTGCAGAATGAGCGGAAGGTGGCGGTTATTGGCAAGAAAGTCGCCGGACAGTTGTTTCCCGACGGGTCAAGTCCTATAGGGAAAATGGTTGAGGTGGCGGGTGCCCCATATGCAGTCATCGGAGTGGTGGGAGATGTGTCGGAGATACAGCTCAACGGCAGTGCCGACGAAGGGGTATTTATACCAGCTTCGACATTCAGAAGAATTTTCGGATATGGCGATAAAATCGACTTCCTGATGCTCACCGGCAATGACAACACCAATCTTAGCGAGGTGTTGCCTAAGATACAGACAATGCTGGCTCGCCGTCACGACTTCAACCCCTCCGACAAGGGAGCCGTATGGATTATCAACATAGCCGAGCAGTTTGAGCAGATTGACAAGCTTTTCCTTGGGATTGACCTCTTGGCATGGTTTATCGGTTTGGCTACCTTGATAGCCGGCGTGATCGGCATCGGCAATATTATGTGGGTGATAGTGAAGGAGCGCACTCAGGAAATCGGCATACGGAGAGCCATCGGCGCGAAACCGAGAGACATAATTGTGCAGGTATTGAGCGAGGGTATAGCTTTGACATTGCTCTTCGGACTTGCCGGAGTGACATTCGCCACCATTGTCTTGGCTGTGATGCAGGCTTCCACCAACCCGGCGGATGCGGTGTCGGTAGCACGCTTCCAGATGAGTTTCAAGGGGGCAGTAGTGATATTGACCCTCTTTGTGCTTATGGGCACATTAGCCGGCATCATACCCTCCCTCAAAGCAATGCGTATCAAACCCATCGAAGCCATCAACTCCAAATAATATATAAACCAAACCAAGATATGAAAAAGTTTTTTAAGATTTTCCTTATCGTCATTGTGTGTGCTGTCTTCATCGGCACATTTATCTTCCTTTACCGCAACTCCATGAAGAAGGATGCGGTCTATACACTTGCCAATCCGGAAGTGGCAACTATCGAGCGCACCACTGTCCTGACCGGTAAAATTGAACCGCGTGATGAGATTGACATCAAACCACAGATTTCCGGTATCATAAGCGAGATTCTTGTGGAGGCTGGCGATCATGTCAACAACGGCGACATCATAGCCAAAATAAAGGTGATTCCGGAGGAGGCACAGCTCTCGCAGGCAGAGAATAGGGTAGAGGTCGCCAAAATCTCCTTAAACGAGGCTAAGTTGAATTTCGAGCGCACCAGGCAACTCTATGAGAAGAAATATGAGAGCCGTGAGAAATACGAGGCTGACGAGGCTGCTTATGAGAGGGCAAAGAGGGAGTATGAACAGGCAAACGACCAGCTTACCATCGTGCGCGACGGTTATTCGGCTGCGAATGCCCAAGGTTCCAACACCCTTGTACGCTCCACAGTGACCGGCGTTGTACTTGAGGTGCCGGTCAAGGTGGGTTCATCGGTTATTCAGGCGAATACCTTCAACGACGGTACCACCATCGCGAAGGTGGCTGATATGACCGACCTTATCTTCAAGGGTAAGGTGGATGAGACCGACGTTGACCTTATCCACGAAGGGCAGGAGGTGAGGATTACTGTCGGAGCAATTGCCGATTCGGATTATCCGGCTGTGATTGAAAAGATAGCACCTATGGCAACCGATGACAACGGCACCAACACCTTTGAGGTTAAGGCTGCTTTGTCGGCAAGTGAAGTAGGTCACCTTAGAGCTGGCTACAGTGCCAATGCGAATATCATACTTGAGAGAGCGGAGAATGTGCTCGCCGTTTCTGAGGGTCTGGTGGAATATGAGGATGGCAAGGCATATGTCTACGTGCTCACCGATTCTGTTGGTGGCCAGAAGTTCGACAAACGTGAGATCAAGACTGGTCTCTCCGACGGCTTAAAAGTGGAGCTTAAGGATTCCTCCATCACAAAGGAGACACGCCTTCGCGACAGTGCTGTGAAATAATGCCCTTTCCTATCTTTAATTTTATCACTGAAAAAATGAGAACCGATTCATTAATACAAAATAGGGCTATGTGGCGCAAGAAGTCAAATAAGAGAATGATTTTTACGCTTACGGCAATGGCTCTGCTTACGGTGCCGGAAATAAGCCGTGCAGAGACGTGGAGCCTTCAGCAATGTGTAGACTATGCCATCAGCCACAACATAAGCATACAGCAGGGAGAACAGCGCGTAAAGAGCGGAGAGTTGGCTATAACCGAGGCAAAGGACGGTTTCCTGCCACAGGTGGATGCGTCCGCTTCACAGTCATTCAACTTCGGACGCGGGCTTACCGCCGAAAATACCTACGCCAACCGCAACACCTCCAGCACATCGTGGAATGTGGGCTTTAGCCTCCCCCTCTTTCAGGGCTTGAAGGAATACAAGCGCGTGAAGGTAGCGGAGCTTTCACTTCAGCAATATCTGTGGGAAAGCGGAAGTGCCAAAGATAACGTCACGCTTAATGTTATGTCGCAATATCTCCAGGTACTCTACTGTAAGGAGGTTGTGAGAAGTTCGGAGTCGCAGGCAGAGTTGTCGGCTTATCAGGTGGAGCGTCAGAAAGCGTTGATTGAGGCAGGTAAGGTAGCTGAGGCAACCCTCTACGACCTTGAGGCGGTGGCTGCACAAGACCGTCTTCAGGTTGTCACTGCCGGCAACGACTTGCAGACTGCCATCGTAAACCTCACCAATCTCCTTCTCCTTCCGTCGGCTGAGGACTTCGACGTTGCGCCCCTTGACGAGCAAGACCCATCCCTCTCTTCGGCAGAAGAGGTGTATTCACAGGCGCAGAACATCAACAACTCTCTGCTCGGAGCGCGTCAGGCGGTAAAAGTAGCCGACGAGAACATCTCAATGGCAAAGACAGGTTTTATCCCGACATTGAGCTTCAGCGGTGGCATCGGGTCAAGCTACTATACAGTCAGCGGTATGCAAAGCGAGAACTTCGGTAATCAGATGCGCCACAACTTCTCTACCTATCTCGGTTTATCGTTGCGTATACCTATCTTCGACGCTTTCTCCACACGCAACTCGATACGTCGCTCACGTATGCAGAAGCTTGACGCAGAGCTTGCTCTTGAGCAACGTGAGACCGACCTCCAGAAAGAGATCCAATTAGCCTACTATCAGGCAAAGGGAGCCAGAGAGCGTTATCTGACCTCAGAAGAGACCTTGGAAAAGACCCGTCTTTCATTCGAGGCGACCCGTGAACGCTTCGACTTAGGACGCGCTACCCAAGCCGACTACGAACAAGCAAAAAACAATCTCTTCAAAACCGAAGTCACCCGCATCCAAGCCCACTACGAATACCTCCTCCGCGCCAAAGTCCTCCAATTCTACCAAACCAACCACCTCTAA
>CAMWIF010000212.1 GCA_947174225.1 uncultured Porphyromonadaceae bacterium
ATTTCGGGGTCAATCATCATTATTCTTAGTGTGTGGGTTGAGGTTGGGATTGCTATGGTGGAGGTCAGGCTCTCTTTTGAGGTGGATAGCGTGGAGGTGGGGGAGAGTGAGGTGGTGGAGAGCGGGAGGGTGATGTCGAGCCAGCGCAGGTTGTCGAAGATTTCGTTGCGCATATGCTTGCCGGCACCGTTGAGTGCCATTTTACCGGGCGCGGGGAGGGGTTTCAGCTTCTTCGACCGCTTTAGATTTTCGGGGGTGTACTCTCCGAATGTGTCTACCAGTCCACGACGCGCATCCAATATCTTAATCTCTCCGTTGTCAAGCTGAAGGGCAAGACGTAAACCACGGACAGGGTTGATGTCCTGCGTCGGGAGGATGCCGATTGCTATCTTTACGCTGTCGTTAGCGGGTAGCTGTAAATCATATTCCAGAGCGGGACCGGGTTTGGCAAGTGAAGCGGATGGCGCAGTGACGTTGTTTATCCCCATACAGCCGGCACCTCTTCCGAGATCGGGCAACAGTATCCATTCGGCTCCCTCGCCAGCTGTCTTCCTGTCATACTTTATCGCTGGTATAGAGTATTCGGTTATCGGCGTTGTAGCCGAATTAGAGTATTCGGTTATCGCGTTTACAGCCGATGCAGAGTTCAGGTTTGCGTCGGCAGCAGGAGTCACTTCAGATGAAGCTACCGATGAATAATCATCGTTTACGTAAACCACTTCGGGCATAATGTTCTTTTCCGGCATTGACCACATTGTGTAGCCGATATGGTTGTCTTGCATCATACCTTTCCATTTGCCGTTGGCTAAGGTATCGTTGTAATATGCGGTCAATTCAGCATCACGGGCAAACAGTTGCTTAACACGGTCAGCATATAGGTTGGCACGACTATCATTGCGCTTGGCATAGTGACGGTTCTGTTCGGCTGCAAGATAAAGACGCGCTACTCCGGCAGAGGCTACTGTAGGGTAATATACAAGTTGGAAGTAAGCGTCTTGGGCTTCCGGGGCAATTTTATCCTTAATGCTCTCCGCCTTGTCAGCCAATTGCTGCCATAGAGAATCCAATCGGGCAGCCTCGTCGTAATTTTCCACACTGAATAGCCCGGCAGTCTGTACCTCGGCTTTTCTCCACAGATTATATTTGGGATACTTTGCAAGGATGTCGGCTACATCGTCTGCCACCTCCTCACCGAAAGTGGAAGCTGACCATTCCCTTAGCCATTTTGCCTCATCACCGGGCTGTATGGCATCAGGATTCCAAGCATAGTCCATTATAAAGTCAATCGGGAGTTCTTTCGGTTTAAGATCGCCCACATTTATAATCCATATCCTGTCAATTCCCGACTGATAGGCGAGGTTGAGTTGTTCGCGGAGCTTAGGTAAGGGAGAGGTGTTGACCCACCTATCGTTCCAAGGTCCGCCGTTCATATCTATATGGTAATACATTCCGAAGCCCCCTTTACGGTCACGATCTTCTGCCGGTGCAGTCCTTCTTATATACCCCCAGTTATTGTCGCAGAAAAGGAGGGTGACATCATCCGGCACGGTAAATCCCGCGTCGTAATATCTCTGAACCTCGGTGAATATTGCCCAAAGCTGAGGCACAGAATCAGGCTTTCCGTAAATATCTGCTATTATGCGCCGCTGTGAGTTGATCACGTCTTTCAAGGTTGCCATATTATCCTCATCGTTACCTGTGCCCATAGCCACGTCACCATCGCCTCTCATTCCGATGGTAATGAGGTTGTCATAGTTCTTATTGCGCTCTATGCCATATCTGAAAAATTCGTCGAGTCGCTCCGGATTTTTAGAATAGTCCCAGAGTCCTATGGAATCGCGTCGGCGAGTGTATTCCTTATGGGCACGCATCATAGGCTCGTGGTGGCTTGTGCCCATCACTATGCCATACTCGTCGGCAAGACGCGGACATTCCTCGTCGTCCTCATTGAAAGCGGTATCCCACATAGCGGGCCATAGATAGTTGGCTTTAAGGCGCAGGAGCAGTTCAAACATATGTGCGTAGGCTTTGGAGTTGATACCTCCGAAGCTGTTCACACACCAGCCTCCGAAAGAGGGCCACTCGTCGTTGATGAATATGCCGCGATACTTAACCTTGGGGGAGGGCTGCACCAGTCGACCTTCGGAATAGACCACCTTGTCTTTATGGGGAACGGGTACATCTGCCCAGTAATACCAAGGGGAGACGCCCATCAGACGGCTTAGTTCATAGATGCCATATATGGTGCCTCGTTTGTCACTTCCGGCTATCACAAGGTCATCGTCAATCACATCGATTACGTAAGATTCCCATTGACCTTTCACAGAATCGACATTGAGTCTCCCCGTCTCAATCCAGCGGTCGATATGGGGACTTTTGCCGATTGTGCCCACAAGAATACGTTTCCCTTTTATTCCTTTACGTTTGCCGGGGTCGAATATGAAGAGTTCAGAGGGGGTGCCTGTAACTTTGCCAATGTCGTCGGCAAGATCGCCGGCAGCTCTGATTACACCTTTCCAGTCGGTACGGTCTACGACCACCGGAATAGATTTGCCCCCTTCCGAGATGATATAATTTGATTTTGTCGGAGCTGCCGACAGAAAAACATTGGTAAAGAGAAGAATATATATTAAGATGAAGTATTTTAATTTCATAGGAGTAGATGTTGAGTCCTTAGCTTATGTTCTAAATGGTTTTACTTATGATTTTCAAATTGTATTATGGGCGTACAGAGTCTTAATTGCCTTGCTGGCTTACAGCGTGGGTAAAACTTAAAGAGAGGAAAAAATAGGGGGTTGTCAAAAATATGGCGACGTTGCATAGTTTTGACAACCCCTCAGATGAATTATTTGGATTTGCTGCAAGGCTTACCTCTCGTAAGAAGAGGGTAGCGTAGAAGAAGTTTGCAGGGAGCAGAGGATCACTCGGAGAGGTATTCTTGGATGGCTTTGGCGGCTTTGCGTCCGGCTCCCATCGCGAGGATCACGGTGGCTGCGCCTGTCACGGCGTCACCTCCGGCGAATACTCCCTTGCGGGTGGTGCGTCCCTCTTCGTCGGCTACGATACAGCCTCGGCGGGTGGTGTCGAGTCCTTTGGTGGTTGACTTGATGAGTGGGTTGGGGCTGGTGCCGAGTGCCATAATCACCACGTCACAGTCAATTGTGAAGTTGCTTCCCTCTTTGACGATGGGTGAGCGACGACCGCTTTCGTCCGGTTCCCCTAACTCCATCTCTACACACTCTATACCTTTCACCCAACCCTTATCGTCGGAAAGAATCTTGACGGGATTGGTGAGCATCTTAAACTCGATGCCCTCCTGCTTTGCGTGGTGAACTTCCTCCACACGGGCAGGAAGCTCGGCTTCACTGCGGCGATAGACAATGACAGATTCTGCACCGAGACGACGCGCAGTGCGCACGGCATCCATAGCCACGTTGCCGCCACCTACCACTACCGCCTTATGACCGGTATATATAGGAGTGTCGTAGTGAGAGTCGTAGGCGTGCATAAGATTGGCACGTGTCAGGAACTCGTTGGCAGAGAATACACCGTTGAGGTTTTCTCCCTCTATGCCCATAAAACGGGGCAAACCGGCACCTGAGCCTACGAACACCGCGTCGAAACCCTCTTTGTCAAGAAGATCGTCCACGGTCATAGTGCGTCCGATAATGACATCGGTCTCAACCTTCACTCCTAAGCGTTTTACAGCCTCTACCTCCTTTGCCACGATTCTCTCTTTCGGAAGACGGAATTCAGGTATACCATAGACAAGCACTCCTCCGACAGCGTGAAGAGCCTCGAAGATGGTGACATCATAACCGGCACGGGCGAGGTCGGAGGCACACGCGAGACCTGCGGGACCGGAGCCGACAATGGCGACACGTTTGCCGTTGCGTTTGATTTCGGGGCGAGGAAGCTCGTCGGCGTGTTCTATTGCCCAATCACCGACGAAACGTTCAAGTTTACCGATAGCAACCGGTTCACCTTTAATACCTAATACGCAGGAGCCTTCGCACTGGGTCTCCTGCGGGCAGACCCTGCCGCACACGCTCGGAAGTGAGCTGTCGGCTGAAATAATGGTGGAGGCTTCGGCATAGTTGCCATCCACCACTTGGCATATGAATCCCGGGATGTCGATATGCACCGGGCAACTGCCTACACAACGTGGATTCCGGCAGTTGAGACAACGTGAGGCTTCAAGTTGTGCCTCTTCTGAATTATAGCCGTAGCACACCTCCTCAAAGTTGGTGGCTCTTACGGCAGGGTCTTGTTCTCTTACAGGTACACGTGGGATTCTATTAGCCATTGCATTTACAGTTATCGGTTTCGGGTTTAATTTTAGGATTGTTGCGATACATATTCTGGCGACGCATAGCCTCATCGAAGTCTACCTTGTGGCCGTCAAATTCGGGCCCCTCCACACATGTGAATCGGGTCTGTCCGTCTACTGTGACACGGCAAGCTCCGCACATTCCGGTGCCGTCTACCATAAGGGCGTTGAGTGATACCATCGTAGGAATACCATATTCCTTGGTGGTAAGAGAGGCGAATTTCATCATAATCATAGGACCGATTATCACGCAGTGGTCGTAGGTCTTGCCCTGATTATCGATGAGGTCTTTTATAAGAGCCGGCACCATACCGTGGAAGCCCTCGGAGCCGTCGTCGGTGCATAGATACACATTTGCCACGTTCCTCATCTCATTGACATAGGTGAAAATGTCCTTTGTCTTGGCTCCGATTATCACATCGGCGGTCACACCGTGTTCTTTGAGCCATTTCGCTTGGGGATAGACGGGGGCTGTACCCACGCCACCTGCCACAAAAAGTATCTTCTTCTTTTTTAGTTCCTCTTCGGGTAGGTCGAGGAGATCTGACGGGCGACCGAGAGGACCTGCCACGTCGTCAAACTTGTCGCCTACCTGGAGGTCGTTGATTTTATGTGACGAATGTCCGACGGTCTGAGTAACGATTGTCACTGTGCCGTTCTTCGGGTCGTAATCACAAATTGTCAGGGGTATACGCTCACCGAATGGGTCGGTGCGTACAATCAGAAATTGTCCGGGGAGAGCCGAGGAGGCAATTCTTGGGGCGTTTACCTTCATCTCAACGATATTGGGAGCGAGTTCACGCCTGCTAACGATTTCAAACATATGGTTAAGTTAGTTTAAATT
>CAMWIF010000213.1 GCA_947174225.1 uncultured Porphyromonadaceae bacterium
AGGCGTACGCATTTACCGTTGATTATGTCAATGGCAGGTATAATCTCAATCATAATTTAATAAAATTGCTGAGTATCTTCTCTCCGACATCGCCACTCTTTTCGGGATGGAACTGACAACCGTAGAAGTTCTCATATTTCAAGGCTGCGGAAAACATCTCCGGGTGTCGGGCAGTGGCAATAGTGTCCGGGCAGAGGGGTGCATAGTAACTGTGTACAAAATATACGTAGGAACCGCGTGGAATATCCTTAAAGAGTTTACTGTCAAGATTTGCAATCCGACTCCAGCCCATATGTGGTACTTTCACGCCGGACATCTCCTTGAAACGACGCACCTTGGCATCGAATATGCCCATACATTCGGCATCACCCTCCTCAGAATGGCGGCACATCACCTGCATACCTACACATATGCCCAACACAGGGTGGCGAAGCCTCCAAATCACTTCGGGGAGATGCAACCGGCGCAGATTCTCCATAGCTTCAGCCGCGTTGCCTACACCGGGAAGAATCACGTGGCTTGCATTGCGGATCTCGTCAGGGTCGGAGGTGAGCTTCCACTCCGCACCGAGGCGCTGCAAGGCATTGCCTAATGAGCATATATTGCCCATATTATAATCTATTACCGCTATCATAACACACCTTTGCTTGATGGAAGTTCGTAACTGAAGGGATCTCGACGTATAGCCATACGCAACGCTCTGGCAAATGCTTTGAACACTCCTTCTATAAGATGATGGTTGTTCTCTCCACGAGCCTCTATATGAAGGTTGCATTTCAAAGCGCAACAGAGCGACTGAAAGAAATGCTTGAACATTTCGGTGGGGGTGTCGCCCACGTATTCGCGGGTAAATGTCACATCCCATTGAAACTCTATGCGTCCTCCAAGGTCAATAAGCACCATTGCGCGGCTCTCATCCATCGGCAGCACAAACCCGTAACGTTCTATTCCACGTTTGTCACCAAGGGCTTTCAGCAATGCCTCACCAAGTGCAATCGCCACATCTTCCATAGTGTGATGCTCATCAACCTCCAAATCACCTTTACATTTTACCGTAAGAGAGATACCGGCGTGGTGGGGTAACTGCCAAAGCATATGGTCGAAAAACTTCAAGCCTGTGTCGATTTCAGATTTACCGTGTCCGTCAAGGTCAACAGAGACGTATATCTGCGTCTCCGAAGTGTTACGTTCAACTGTTGCGGTTCGTCCTTGCGACAGTATGAACCGGGCAATCTTATGCCAGTCGGTAGTGGCGAGTACACAACCTTCGGGAAGAGGATTTTCGCCAAGGTCTGCCAACATTATGCCCTGCGCACCAAGATTGACGGCAAGCTGCATATCGGTGAGGCGGTCGCCTATCACGAAGGAGTTGGCAAGGTCATAGTCGCCATTGATATATTCGGTGAGCATACCTAAGCCTGGCTTTCGGGTGGGTAGGTTATCTTCCGGGAAACTGCAATCAATCAGCTGATCGTCAAATTCCACGCCCTCTCCGGAAAGGGTAGCCAACATCTTATTATGGGCAGGATGGAATGTCTCTTCGGGAAATGAATCGGTGCCGAGTCCGTCTTGGTTAGACACCATTACCAACTCATATCCTTTACCTGATAGAGCACGGAGCGCAGATATGACACCGGGCACAAACTCCAATTTTTCGAGTGAATCAATCTGCTCGTCTTCCGGCTCGCGTATGATGGTGCCGTCGCGGTCTATAAATATCGCTTTCATATTATTTCGTTAAAATATTTATGGCATATAGTCTGCCATCAGTCTGATCACTCGTTTGTTTTCTTCGGGTGTGCCTACGGTTATTCTCAAAGTGCCTTCACATAAGGGCATACGTGAGCGGTTGCGCACAATCACGCCGTGAGATATAAGATAGTCGTAGACCTTATCGGCATCGTCTACCTGAATCAAGATGAAGTTGGCGTCGGTAGGGTAGACCTTTCTTACATTCGGATTTTCTGCCAAAGCTTTTGAAAGTTTCTCAGCTTCCTCTTTTATCTCTAAAATGTTGTTACCCGTTCCCTGGGCTATACGTTTCAGAAGTTCCTGCTGAATGAGGCTACTCATATTATATGGATACTTCACACGGTCGTAGTAATCTATCACTCTCGGATCTGCGAAAGCCATACCGGCACGTAGCCCTGCCATACCCCACGCCTTGGAGAATGTACGCAGTACTATGATATTGGGATGTCCTGCTATGTCATGAAGCAGTGTGCCCTTATCGGAGAAGTCCACATATGCCTCATCCACTATCACCATTCCGTTGAATTGGTCGGCAAGGCGTAGAATGTCTTCCTTTGGAAAGGCATTACCGGTGGGATTGTTGGGTGAACAGATCCAGATGAGTTTTGTGTCATTGTCGGCAGCTTCCAACAGACGCTCTACGGGTAGGGAGAAGTCGTCGTTGAGCAACACTTCACGCAGTTGGATGTCGTTTATTTCGGCAGCTACCTTATATACACCGTAGCTTGGTGTGATGGCTATGGCGTTCTCTTTACCCGGTTCGCAGAAGATACGGTAAGTGAGGTCAATAGCTTCATCACTTCCGGCTCCACCGATAAAAATAGATTCGGTAGGCATAGCCATAAGTTTTGATACCGCCTCTTTCAGTTGCTTCTGGTGAGGATCAGGATAGCGGTTTACACCATTGGGGTAGGGAGATTCGTTGGCATCGAGCCACACTGATATGTCGCCACCCTTAAACTCGTCACGAGCCGTAGAGTAGGGTTCGAGAGAGAGGATGTTTTTTCGGATATATATACAGGGATCTTTCAAAGGTTTAGGGTTTAGGCAGGGAGGGTAATTTGTGGTTTAGGGTCGAGGATATTCTTTGAGGGGTTTAGGGTTTAGGGGTGGTGAGGCGGATGTCTACTGCCAGGGCATGGGCGTCGAGGCCCTCGGCGTGTGCCATTGTGGTGATTACGCTCGAAAGTTCTTTGAGGCCTTCGGGAGTCAGTTCCTGATAGGTAATCTTGTGCATAAAGCTATCAATGTTGACTCCGCTGAATGAACGTGCCCAAGCTGAGGTTGGAAGAGTGTGGTTGGTGCCCGATGCGTAATCGCCTGCACTTTCCGGTGAATAGTTGCCCATGAAGACACTTCCGGCTGCTGTTATTTCCGACGCTATTTCCCAAGGATGACTCATTGAAATTATAAGGTGTTCCGGTGCATACTCATTGGCAAACGCCACCATATCCTCAGAGTCGGGCAGGATAATTACGCGACTGTGAGAGAGAGACCCTTCGATTGAATCACGTCGGGGAAGCATATTGGCGAGGCGTCCCACCTCATGCATTACCTTTTCGGCAAGTTGTAAGGAGTTGCATACGGCTATTGCCTGGCTATCGGGCCCGTGTTCGGCTTGGGAAAGCATATCGGCAGCCACGAAGGATGGGTTGGATGTGTCGTCGCACATCACCATGACCTCAGACGGTCCTGCTGGCATATCGATGGCAGTCACACGGCTTACAATCTGCTTTGCCTTCGTGACGAATCGGTTGCCCGGACCGAAAATCTTATGCACGGCAGGGATTGTTTCCGTGCCGAATGCCAGTGCAGCGATTGCTTGTGCGCCACCTATACGAGCTACTTTGTGTATACCGCACAGTTGTGCTGCGAAAAGTATCTCAGAAGCTATGCCGTGCTGTCCGTTCTCCGGGGTGCAGAGTATTACCTCACGACAACCGGCTATCTTAGCTGGAATAGCGAGCATCAGCACTGTGGAGAAAAGGGGTGCGCGTCCGCCGGGGATATATAGACCTACCTTGCTTATAGGCACAGCTCTCTGAATGCACTGGACACCCGGAGTGGTTGTAACCACAATAGGCTGGGGCAACTGGGCACGGTGGAATTTCTCGATATTGGCAGCTGCTTTCCGTATGGCATCAGCCACTTCCGGCTTTACCTTGGCGGCAGCGGATGAAATCTCCTCTTCTGTAAGAAGGAGGGAATCACCTTTGAATCCATCGAAACGTGCGGCATATTCAAGAAGAGCCTTGTCGCCGTTTTGGCGCACATTGGCTATTATCTCCTCCACAGTGCGTTCTATATCGCTGTCGGAAGGAATGTTTCGTTCACAGAGCTTCTGCCATTCGCTTCGTGGTGGATTGTTGATTATCTGCATTATGTATTATAGAGGGAGGGGTAAATATTTTATGGATAGGATAAAAGGAGAAGGGATTTCAGCGGATTACATTCTCAAGCGCAAGCACAAGAATATCCTCAGCTCCGATATGCTTAAGCTGCTCTATCTTTTCCCACAGAGTGTCTTCGTGGAGCACCACGTGGAGCGATACCCAAGCTTCGTCGGCAAGGGGAAGAAGGGTAGGGCTTTTCATTCCGGGGAGAATGGCTACAGCTTCAGGAACCTTCTCTTTTGGCAGGTTCATAAGCACATACTTCATACCCTTGCTCTCGATGATTGAGCGGAAGCGGAACATAAGTTTGTCGATGTCTCCCTTTTTCTCGGCATCTATATGAGGATTACCAATCAACACAGCCTCGGAGTGGATGACGGTCTCCTCCTCACGGAGTCCGTTTTGGATAAGTGTGCCGCCGGATGACACTATGTCGAAAATAGCGTCAGCCATACCAACGGCAGGAGCCACTTCCACGGAGCCGGCAATCTCGTGTACGAATGCCTGTATGCCGTTCTCAGAGAAGTAATTTCGTAGAATCACAGGATAGGAGGTGGCTACTCGTTTCCCCTCAAACCAATTCAGACCGGGATAGTCAACGGCGTTAGGCACAGCCAACGAGAGACGACAGGCACCGAATCCGAGTTTCATAAGAATATCCACATCCTGCTCTTTTTCGAGCACTTCATTCAGCCCAACAATGCCAATGTCTGCCACTCCCATAGCCACTGCCTGTGGAATGTCATCGTCGCGTAGATAAAGCACGTGAAGGGGGAAACCCTTAGCGTCGGAGATCAGTTTGCGGTGGCTTGCAGAGGCTGTGATACCGGCGTCGGCAAGCAGCGAGATGGTGTCTTCGTTCAGACGACCCTTGTTTTGTATTGCGATTGTGAGCATATGCAAAGAGCGTATATTGAAGAGTAAATGTTTCAAAAGTATGCAAATTTACCCTAAAATTATCGAATATGCAAAATTTACTCGAATTTTAATGCAATTCTGAAAATTTTTACAAAAAATTCATTTT
>CAMWIF010000214.1 GCA_947174225.1 uncultured Porphyromonadaceae bacterium
TTATACACGAACACGACAATTGGACTGATTTCATATGGGACTCAGAGACGGTTAACACATTGCAACTTCAATCAATGTATCGTCTGGGCTATCTTAGTGGACGCATGGCAGCAATCGGTTTCGACAGTCAGCTGGCGGCTACAGTGGAAGCTGTCACAAACGATGTGGTTGCTTCATCTGAAATAGAAGGTGTTAGGCTTGATACAGATGAAGTCAGAAGTTCAGTAGCTCGCAAGTTTGGTGTTTCATTACCTACAAGCAAGGATCCTACTCATTATGTGGAAGGTATAGTAGAGATGATGCTTGACGCAACTCATAATCAAAACAAGCTACTAACGGAAGAGCGACTCTATAGTTGGCATCACGCACTTTTTCCGAATAAAACCGATATTTCAGTCGGTGCTTATCGTACTGACGAGATGTCAGTTGTGTCCGGTACATTAGGAAGAGAAAGGATCCATTATCGTGCTCCTTCTCCGGATCGCGTGCCTGTAGAGATGGCTAATTTTATTAAGTGGATCAATAATAGTGATAATAAGGCTGGAATACTGAAATCCGCGATTGCACATCTTTGGTTTGTAAGCATACATCCATTTGACGATGGCAATGGACGGATCGGACGTGCTATATCTGATATGGTGCTGGCGGAATTGGACGGAGATGGAATGCATTTCTACAGCTTGAGTCGACAGATTTTGAAAGATAAGAATCATTACTACAAGATCTTGGAAAGGACACAACGTGGTAACGGCGACATTACAGAGTGGCTTATATGGTATTTCAACGCCTTTATGGCGGCTGTAGATGATTCTAACGCTATGTTGTCGCTTGTCTTACGTAAGGCAACTTTCTGGCACACTCATTCACAAGCTTCTATGAACAATCGTCAGAGGATGGTAATAAATAAATATCTTGATGGATATGATGCTAAACTGACAGCTAAAAATTGGGAAAAAATTGCAGGAGTATCCAAAGACACTGCGTTACGCGATATAGCTGCTCTTGTTAATCAGGGCATACTCCTTCCAACTCCAGGAAAAGTGCGTGATGTTCCTTATTCAATCAACTATACCAAGCCGACCCAGGGGAAATCTCCGTTTAGTAATATCCTTATAGAAAAAGTAGGTCAAGATAACTATATTACTGCACAATATAAAGATTCTATCTCCGTAAGAGACAGGATAAGCACTACAGATAAAAAGCGTTTGGAAGATGGTGAGATTACGATGCAAGATCTTCTATTCAAACATTTTGCCTACCTTCTTGAATAAATAATAATTTGAGATTTGCCATAAAGCTCATAATCGTATTGACTTGCAAAGCCCTATTTTAAATATTTGATTAATAGAACAGAGTTTGGGAAATATAAACTTGAGACAGCAGTTTTTATAGAAAAATATGCATAGGGGGTTAGGAAAATCGGAAGTTTGGTTTTATATAGCTGTATGATGACAGTAAATGACATAGAACAGCTATTTCGCAACAACTTCAAAGCTCTGTTGACTCTCGCTAACCGACTGATTCACGATGAGGAGTCTGCACGTGATATTGTACACGATGTATTCGCTTCACTTTTATCCGACTCCCCTGAATCCATTACTAGTGCCTATCTTTATAATGGAGTTCGCTATGCTTGTCTGAATTATATCCGTAGCTTATCGGTTCGTCGTCGACTTTACCATCTGTATGCCTATGAGCTGAATGAGTCTGAGAATGAAATTCGTGTAGAGGATGAGGATGTGGCTTGGCTTAATAATGTAATCAAGAATGATTTATCGGAGCAGTGTCAAAAAGTTGTGAGACTCAGATTTACCGGCGGTCTCACATATAGTGAGATTGCAGAAGAATTGGCTATCAGTGAAATTGCTGTCTATAAACATCTGCGACATGCACTGGATGTATTACGAAAAAAATTCAATGAATATGAAAGATAATACCGACAGATTTCTTGAAGCAATGGAACACCCTGAGCTTTTTTCTGATGCAGAACTTGCTACACTATTTGAGGATCCCGAAACGAGAAAGCTTTATGACACTATGTCAAAGGCTGCTAACCTCCTCACTGAAACCACTGATACCGACATTGATGTGGAATGGAATCGGTTTGTTCACAAACATCGGAAGAGGAGGAGACCCAATTTTCTTTTCGAGCGTCGTTCTGCCATAGTAGTTGCTACAATTGTCGTTTCACTTGCCGTTGTAGGTGCCACAATTGGGATAAGTCATTCGCTACAACATCCGGAGACAGATGAAACACTTGTACCTATACAACAGATTTCAGTAGCAGAATTACGTGTAAAAGATAGTGAGCAACCAAATGTTACACAAGATACTCTTCCCACGCCGAAAATCAAGGTATTCAAGGAGGAGAATTTTGAGCAGCTTATAAACCAAGTAGCCGAATACTACGGAGCCTCTGTGACATTTAGAACCTCAACTTCCAAGACACTGCGCCTCTACTTCAAATGGAATCAGTCGCAATCGTTGAGTGAGTTGGTAGAACAGCTTAATAGTTTCGCACATATCAATATTGTGCTTTATGAAAATATCTTAATCATAGAATGATTTAATCGTAGATTTGAGATGAAGAAAGTCATTTTATGTATTATTGGCATATTTTATGCCATAGGGATGAATGCAGAGAAATTCAACTATCACTTTAATTCTGTGCCTCTTTCGGAGGCGTTAAGCCGTATGGCTGAAGAGAATCCGACTCTGAATTTGAATTTTATCTATGATGAGCTTGACTCTTACATCACGTCGGTAAAGATAGATAGTGATAATCTTTATGATGCACTGCGTAAGGCAATAGGTCTTAATCCTGTCTCAGTAATCAAAAAAGGTGATGCCTACTATGTGGAGGCATTACAACACGGAAAGTATGAGTATCACGGTAAGCTTATCGGAGCAGGTGGTGAACCCATTGCAGCTGCAACAGTTCTTCTGCTTGCCCGTAATGATTCCACAGTAATAACTTATGGCTTTTCAGATGATGAGGGTAGATTTAAGGTACCTTGCGATGTGTCTGGAGTAATCGGTAAGTTTACTTGTTTGGGTTATAAGCCCATTCAGCGTAATCTTGATGATTTTGCCGTGGGAACGATTGTGATGAATGAGAATGTGATTCGTCTTAATCAGGTTATTATCTCTTCTGATCCTGTGATAAGAAAAATTGATAGGCAGATTATCACCCCTAACGAGCAGCAACGCAGAGTATCTTCAAACGGTATAAACCTTATTCTTGCCTTGAATCTGCCGCGTATATCGGTTAGTATGCTTAATAATACCATCTGTATTGATGGTCAGGATGTCGTGCAGTTACGAATAAACGGTGTTGAGGTTTCCAATGAGGAAGTGCTCGCTTTAAACCCACGGGAAATCTTAAAAGTGGAGTATATCGACAATCCGGGATTTCAATATGGCGGCGTAAAGGCAGTGATGAATTATATTGTGAAGTACCGCATGGCTGGAGGAAATATTAACGGAGACTTCACACAGGCAGCGAATTACGGTGGTTGGGGTGGTTATAATCTCGCTGCAAGATATAATACTGAGAAATCTATGTTAAGCGCAGTTGTGAATTTGGAACGGCGAGATAACGACTGGATACGTGAGAATGAGGAGATTTATCATTTCACAGACAAGACTATAACTAATAGAGAAATCGGCTCCAAGACACCGTTTAAATACAATCAGCTTAAGACCTCACTTCGTTATGTTTGGCAGGAAGCTGACAAACAGATGTTGAGTGTTAATTTCAGAAATTATTATAAGGATGAACCTAATTCGTATGCTGATCGTAACAGTATACTCTACCAAGGTGAACAAGAGTACCGTATCTTTGACAATACTGCCACAAAATTAAATGTACCATCGCTTGACCTTTACTATCAGTTGAATTTGCCGTATAGGCAGAAGCTTTATTTTGACTTGGTTGGGTCGTATCTTGACAGTCGTGACAGGCATAGATACCGTATGAATTTGGATGATGATGTAGTGGTTGATGCTTTCTATTCCGACATCGACGGTATGAAATGGTCGTTTTTTGGAGAAGGTATATATGAAAAGGAATTTAATTTTGGTGGATTAAGCGGAGGAATACGCCAACGGCAGGAATGGATGAAAAACATCTATTCCGGCAGTGAGAACCAAAAGGTGCAGATGAATTCTTCACAGACAAATGTCTATGCAGAGTTTCGGTCACGTCTGAAACAAGTAAACTACTCGGTAGGAATTGGAGCCTTGCGTACATACAGCGAACAGAGGGGACAACATCTTGAGAAATATATCTTCAATCCTCATCTTAATCTTTCGTGGGGTGCAGTCAGAGGTTTGTTTGTACGTTTCAGTGGCGAAATATCGGGGTATGCCCCTTCATTGGCGGATTTAAGTTCTGTGACACGACAAATTGACGCTTATCAAGCACGTCGTGGCAATCCTGATCTTAAGGCGGTCACATATTACAGTGGACAACTGATGGCTAATTGGGATTTTTGTAAATTTATGGGTATTGGCTCCATTGCTATCTACAATTACGACCACCGACCTGTGATGGAGCAAGATATTGTGGGGGAGAGTATGATTATCCGCACTATCGAGAATCAACGAGGATTTCATCGCCTAAATTGGCATACGTGGCTTTTCATCAAACCGTATAGGGACTATGTTACGATAAGGTTCACTACACTTTACCAACGTTTTGTCAGTCAAGGGAGGAATTATACTCATACTCACTCAAATCTTGGCTTTTATGGTGAGATGTTTGCTTCGTGGCGCAACTGGTCATTTATGTTCGAGTTTACCACGGCAAGCAATAATCTATGGGGTGAGACTTTGAGAATAGGGGAGCGTAATCATCAGTTTTCTATCAGGTATAACCGCCCTAAATGGAGCGCAGCGGTATGTGTCTACAATCCCTTTGAGAAGGAGTATAGACAGACGGTTGAAAATTTCTCGGCAATTGCGCCTTATAGGCAGACATTGTATTCTGACAATCTGACAAAAGTGATACTGCTGAAACTCTCCTTTAATCTTGACTTCGGGAAGTCGCGTGGTAATGTCCGTCAGAAAATATCAAATGAGGATACTAATACCGGTATCGTATCCGGCTCTCGTTAAATCATTATACCGATTCAGTATAAGGCATTAGATGAAAACAAATACTATTT
>CAMWIF010000215.1 GCA_947174225.1 uncultured Porphyromonadaceae bacterium
GATTTCAAAGCGCACCCTCTATGAAATCTTCAACAGCAAGAACGAGATGGTGTTGTGTGCGCTTGAGGCATCACATAAAAAACATACCGCCAATCTTAAGGAAATTTTTAATTCCTCGACAAATATCATGGAAGGAATTTTACGTGGCTTTCTTTATCATCGTGACGAAATGAGCAAAGCCAATGTTGATTTTTTCCGTGATATGGATTCTCTCTTCTCCGATGCCAAAAAGCATTCCTCGGATCATAAAAAGGTTTTTCTTAAAAACTATGTAAGAGTACTTCAGCAGGGAGCAGATGAAGGCTACTTCCGAAAAGATGTCAATTTTATGCTCCAATGCCGCCTCTTATGGATACAGATGGAATCACTTAAAAGAATGGAGGAATTTTTCCCACCCGACATCACTCTCCTTGAAGCATATGATTCAATCTGTATCAGTTTCCTACGGGCAATCTCCACGCCACTTGGTATGCTGATGCTCGATAATGTTGTGGCATCACTTAACCAACAAACCTCACAAACAGACAAACAAAACAAGCAAACTGCTAATAACATCAAATAAATGAACATTTTAAAGAAGTTGCTTCCTCTCTTAGGACTGATAGGCTTATCAGCACTGCCAACTATGGCTGAGACCCTATCGCTCTCACGAGAGGAATGTGTAGAAATTGCCTTACGCGACAATCCCACTGTCAGGGTTGCCGATATGGAGGTGAAGAAAGTGAACTATGCCAAGAAAGAGACTTTGGCAGGTGTTTTCCCAAGCATTGATTTCTCCGGTGCGTATCAACGATCGATTGAGCTCCAGACTATCCGTATGAATATGGGTGGTCAGAGCCAAAGCCTGAAAATGGGTTCCGACAACACCTGGAATATGGGCTTCAGTGCATCAATGCCTCTAATTGCCCCGACGCTTTGGAAAGCCATCAGCATATCCGACACTCAGATTCTCGCAAATCTTGAGAGTGCCCGTTAATACAGTATTGATTTGGTCAACAATGTCAATAAGGCATATTATGCGCTGATGCTTGCAATATCTTCCCACGAAGTTGTAAAACAGAACTACGACATTGCGGTGATAAACGCTGAAATCTACGAAAAGCAGCACAAGGCAGGCACAGCGTCTGAATACGATGTGTTACGTTCCTCAGTACAGGTCAAGAATATAGAGCCTGAACTCCTTCAGGCTGACATTGCAATCCGCCAGTGTTCACTTCAGCTTAAAGTGCTGATGGGCATAGCAGCCGATACTGAAATCGTGCCAAAGACCACACTTAAAGATTATCAATCGGGAATGTATGCCTATCCTACCGGCGCAGACACTTCGATTGAAGGCAATACCTCCCTGCGGTCGCTCGACATACAGAAAAAGATTCTTGACAAAAACATAGATCTTAAGAGATTCGCGTGGATTCCCACTTTGGCAGCGTCGTTTAATCTGTCGTGGCTCTCTCTTAGCAACGGCTCTCCTTTTAAAAATCAAGAGTTTAATCCTTTCAGCAATGTAGGTTAGGCGCTGTCGGTACCCATCTTCTCAGGAGGCTCAAAATATTATGGATTAAAACAGGCGCAGGTACAGAGAAAGGAACTTGACCTCCAGAGAGAGAACCTCGTCAACTCACTTAATATGCAGGTTGAACTTGCTATCGATAATATCAACCGTGAAGCAAAGCAGATCTCAACCTCCGAAGAGGGTGTGCGCCAGGCTGCCAAAGCTTATCAGATCATGCAGAAGAGTTTCGAGATCGGAGCTGCCTCCTATCTCGATCTGCGCGACAGTGAACTGGCAAACACCGCAGCGCAGCTCACCTATCTTCAAGCCATCTATAATTACCTTGTCTCCACTTCCGAACTTGATATGCTGCTCGGCAAGGGAATCGAGTAAATCCATATATTTAATTTTCTGAAATTACCCAAGTTATGAAAAGATATATTTTAAAGGCTTCTGCCTGTCTGTCGCTCCTTCTGTTGGCTGCCTGTTCCGGCTCTGATAAGGAGAAAAACCAAACTTCTGAGGAAGCTAAACCGCTGGTGAAGACCGAGCGCGTTGAAAGTCGCGAAGTTATACAACAAGGTGTGTATACCGCTACTGTGGAACCGGATTTGATTAACAATATCTCCTCTTCCACACCTAACCGTATTAAAGAAATATATGTGGATGAGGGTATGCAGGTGGCAAAAGGTCAGAAACTCGTAGTGCTTGACGACGTTAACACCACAAGCTATGAGATTCAGGTGGAAAACGCACGTGCCAACCTTGAGAATGTAAAGCTCAACTACGACCGTGCCGTAGAACTGTTGAAAATCGGTGGAGGCACACAACAGAACGTTGACCAAATGCAGCTACAGCTCACCAATGCCCAGAACACTCTTTCGAATGCCGAACGCGCACTGCGCAATATACGTGAGAACACTGTGTTGACCTCCCCCATAAGCGGAGTGGTGACTGCACGCAACTATGATCCGGGCGATATGACAGGAGCTCTCCCAATTCTAACGGTGGCACGTGTGCAGCCGGTCAAGATTGTCATAAATGTGTCCGAGAGTGAGTTGTCACATGTTAAGAAAGGTATGCCTGCAGTGGTGACTTTCGACACCTACGGCAACGAAGAGTTCAACGGAACCGTGACAATGGTCTCCCCTACTGTTGACCCCTCAAGTCGCACTTTCGGAGCAGAAATCACCGTTCAGAACCCCGGTGACCGTATTCTTCCCGGTATGTTCGGACGTGTTACCCTGAATCTCGGCACTGCCGAACACGTGGTAGTACCCGATCTCGCAGTCGTGAAGCAACCCGGTTCAGGCAACCATTACGTGTACGTGTATAAGGATGGCCACGTGACCTATAATAAGGTTGAACTCGGTCAACGTCTTGGCAATGCCTATGAGCTTCTTTCAGGCGTCAACGACGGCGACGAGGTAGTCATTGCCGGTCAAGCGCGTCTTGCCGACGGCGTAGAGGTAACTAAATAAATGCCTCTGATCTTTTTCAAATTCCATTTTCATAATAATTTAAAACACCTATCGGATGTCATTATATTCTTCAGCCGTGAAGCGGCCGATTATGACCACTCTTTGTTTTGTGACGGTGATCATCCTCGGTATCTTCTCTCTGGCAAAACTTCCTATCGACCTCTATCCCGACATCGATACCAACACCATTATGGTCATCACGATGTATCCGGGTGCGTCAGCCGAAGACATCGAGCAGAATGTCACTAAGCCTCTTGAGAATACCCTTAATTCCGTGGAGCATCTTAAGCATATCACTTCCGACTCACGTGAGAACACTTCCGTTATTACCCTTGAGTTTGAATATGGTTATGACATAGACGTGCTCACAAACGATGTGCGTGATAAACTCGATATGGTAAAGTCGGCATTGCCTGACGACAGCGAGAATCCCATCATCTTTAAGTTCTCAACTGATATGATTCCTATCTGCCTTCTCTCCGTAGAGGCAAAGGAGAGTATGGCAGGTCTTTATAAAATCCTCGACGACCAGGTTGCCAACCCGTTGGCACGTGTGGACGGTGTGGGTACAGTATCAATTTCCGGTGCCCCCAAGCGAGAAATACACGTCTATTGCGACCCTAATCGTCTTGAATCGTATAATCTTTCCATTGAGGCTATTGCCAACGTAATCGGAGCAGAAAACAGAAATGTGCCGGGAGGTACTTTCGATATTGGCTCCAACACATATGCCCTGCGTGTGCAAGGTGAGTTTGACGAGACCAACGAAATGGAAAATCTTCCTGTGGGAAGCTACAACGGTAAGGTAGTTTATCTTAAGGATGTGGCACGTGTGGACGATTCACTTGAGGAACGTACCCAACAGACCTATATCGGAGGAAAAGAGGGAGCAATGATCATTATCCAGAAACAGAGCGGTGCCAACTCCGTACAGATTTCCGATAAGGTTATGAAGATGCTTCCACGACTTCAGAAAAATCTGCCTTCCGACGTTAAACTCGGTGTAATCGTTGATACCTCAGACAATATCCGCAACACTATCGCCTCACTTGAGGAGACAGTGCTCTATGCTCTGTTGTTTGTGATGATTGTGGTCTTCATCTTCCTCGGTCGCTGGAGAGCCACACTTATCATCATTATCACGATTCCGGTCTCGTTGATTGCCTCCTTCATTTATCTGTTCGCAACAGGCAACACTCTGAACATCGTTTCTCTCTCTGCACTCTCTATCTCCATCGGTATGGTGGTTGACGATGCCATTGTGGTACTTGAAAACGTAACCACCCATATTGAACGTGGCTCAGATCCGAAACAAGCTGCCGTACACGGCACAAATGAGGTGGCTATTTCGGTAATCGCTTCTACCCTTACCCTTATCGCGGTGTTCTTCCCGCTTACGCTCGTAACCGGTATGACAGGTGTGCTATTCCGTCAGCTTGGTTGGATGGTAACAATTATGATGATCATCTCTACCACATGTGCGCTTTCACTCACACCGATGCTTTGCTCTCAGTGGCTGCGTCTCAACAACAAGCACTCCAAAATCTATCAAATCTTCTTTACACCTATTGAAAAAGGTCTCGATAAGTTTGACGACGGTTACGCCAACCTGCTGCGTAAAGTGGTGGCAAACCGCACCGTGACGATACTGATCTGTCTCGGAATCTTTGTCGGGTCTATTTTCCTTATGAAGTTTGTGGGAACGGAATTTTTCCCGACTCAGGATAACGGACGTCTCGGTGTGTCACTTGAGACTCCAATCGGCACCCGTGTTGAGATTTCCCAAGATGCCACCCGCCGTCTCGATTCCTTATGGAGAGCAAAATATCCGGAAATATTGGTGTCAAGTTATACTGTCGGTCCGGCAAGCTCAGACAATACTTTCGCATCATTATCTGACAACGGTTCGCATATCATTTCCATGAACATCCGCTTGCTCGACCCGGGCGACCGTAAACGTGGCATTAAAGAGATAGCTGAAAATATGCGTAAGGACATAGCCGAGGGCTTCCCTGAGTTTAAGAAAGCCCAGGTCAACGTCGGTGGTGGTCGTGGCAGCGGCATGGGCGGACAATCCACAGTAGACTTCGAAATCTATGGCTATGATTTCACAGCTACCGACTCCGTAGCCCAACAATTGAAGACAATTCTTGAAGGTATACCGGGCACAGCCGACATCACCATATCC
>CAMWIF010000216.1 GCA_947174225.1 uncultured Porphyromonadaceae bacterium
ATGGGTTGAGGCGCAGAAGGTGAAAGTCTGCACTATCACCTCGTCGCCGGGACCAACACCAAGAGCCTCGAGGGCAAGATGAACCGCAGCAGTTCCGGACGACAACGCCACGACGTGCTTGTGAGTTGGCTCACCATAGGTGGGGGAATTTACAAATTTAGTGAGATCGGCTTCAAACCCATTGACATTCGGACCTAAAGGCACCACCCAATTGTCAGCAAATGCCTTCTCAATATATTCCATTTCTCTACCGCTCATGTGTGCCAAACACAGAAGTATTCTCTCTCTCATATTTCGAACAAATGATAAAGCTATTTAAAATTTTGGTTAAACCTCAGAATACGAATCTTAGTTTACTATTTATGCATCCGTGTAAAGAGACTATTCCAACCGTCCTTTGGCAACGTTCATAATCAGTTCCAAATACTGTTTCTTCTGAGGAGACTGAGTGACAATAGGATTTATGGCTGACATACGATGAACATCGCTACCGATAAGATTTATCATATCTTTCTTCAACAGCCACTCAGCCTTTTTCTTCGCACTCTCTCCATAGCCACCCACCAAAGAGGCATAATTCATCTGGAATAATATACCTTTATTCTTGAGGCGAGTGTAAAAAGCCTCATCCATATATCTATACCGTTCCGGATGAGCCAGCACAGGATAGTAGCCCTTTGCCTTAACTTTATCGAGCAAATCCTCCATTCCCATAGGAGGAGTGTAGTAGGATGTCTCCACCAGGATATGACGTCCCTCATCACCTATAGGTAGTACGTCTCCTGAAGCAAGCCTCTCTTCGAAAAGCGAGTCAAGCATATGTTCAGCAGCCAACTTAAGCTCTACCTTCCCATCCCACGCTTTCTTAAGCTCCTCAAACTTCTTTTTGAGTTCAGAAGGTCGATTGGGTATATCCTCCATTATATGAGGTGTAAGCCAAATCCTACGTACACCAAAGTCTTCGTAAAGCTTAAGTATATCAAGAGATTCCTGCATAGACTGTACACCGTCGTCCACACCGGGAAGGATATGGGAATGCCAATCAGTGAAACCCTGAAACATTCCTGAATCTTTAATACTTGCAACCGATTTAAAAGGCCACATATAATTTTTGTTTTTTATTTATTATAACTCTGATAGGTGCCATAGGTATAGTAACGGCTGTGGACTGCTTCCGTACCGTTAAGAATAAGGCTCATCTTCTTAAACTTATGGTCCTCATAGAACTCGTTAAGTTCTGCCAATGCGCTCTTCTCCAACAAGCCGGCACGTATTATGAAGAGGGTGCGATCTACATACTTCCCTACAATCTGGGCATCCACAACGATATTCACCGGAGGACAATCAAGCAACACGTAATCATACTCTTTCTTGGCGTCAAGCACCAACTTTTCAAATCTGCCGTTCTCAAGAAGCTCTGCCGGGTTAGGAGGCATTTTGCCAATCGGAAGAATTGAAAGATTCGGATTAGCCGGTGACGGAACGATCAGGCTCCTCCAATCGTCTATCGACTCGTTAAGATAGTTGGTGACACCTTTGGAGGGCATATTCACATACATTGACGATGAGCCGTGACGCAAGTCGCAGTCAACAAGCAACACTCTTTTCTTCTTCAAAGCGAAGGTGAGACCAAGGTTATAGGAAATAAACGACTTTCCACTACCCGGATTGAAGGAGGTCAGCATAATCGCCTCTCCCTCATGTGATTTGCCGGTCATCAAATCAATATTGCTTCGTATGACGCGGAATGCCTCATTCACCACATCACGGCTACCTTCTGCCACGACAGCCATAGGTGCTTTCTCATCTTTGCGTCTGCTCAAGTCACCGACAGCCTCAACGATTTTGAGTTTAGTAGGTTTACCCACTTGCGGAATCTCTCCGGCGAAGGGCACCTTAACCCTGTTAAGATCCTTTTTAGCTCTTACCTTGGTGTCGTTGATTTCTTTGAAGAGAATAATGAAGATAGGTAGCATCAAGCCCACAACCAACATCAAGAGCATGATGAAGAATTTCTTCGGCGAAACGGGTCGAAGAGAACCCATAGGAGGGGTGATAATACGTATATTGTCAGCGGTGAATTTCTGACTCAACTCATTCTCCTCTCTCTTTTCAAGAAGGAAAAGATAAAGATTTTCCATCACCGACTGCTGACGCTGCTCCGACAATAGAGGCAGCGTGGTGATAGGAGTAGACTTTATTGTGGTGCTGTTTTTGGCTAACTCCTTCTGTGCGCTTGCAAGGAGGGTGTTCAATTGCACTACTCTATTTGACATACCTTTCAGTATCGCACCCCTCAAATTTGACAACTGAGTGTCATAATCTTTCACAAGTGGGTTGGTGTCTGAAGAGGTCTGTTCAAGTGCGTTGCGATC
Source organism: uncultured Porphyromonadaceae bacterium (assembly GCA_947174225.1). Classification (GTDB taxonomy): domain Bacteria; phylum Bacteroidota; class Bacteroidia; order Bacteroidales; family Muribaculaceae; genus Lepagella. Next base: position 2,376 of record CAMWIF010000216.1, read on the forward strand.
AAGCAAAAGAGTGTTATACGTCTCAATCTGAAGTTGCAGTTCCTTGGTCTCAGCTCCGGTGTTGACCGGGATGATCTTATACTGATTCGAGCTATCTTTCAGATAATCAATCATATACTTACTCAGCTCCAAACTGTTGGTAAGGTTGATTATATGAGTTTTAAGCTCCTCATCTTTCTCAACCATTGCCTTACCCTTCTCCATCAAGTTCACAACGCTATGGTCTGAACGGTATTGGGCGATATTGGCATCTACATTTCCAAGCTCTTTCTCAATCACATGAAGACGTTCTTCAATAAACAGTGAAGTAGCTTTGGCAATCTTATTCTTATCGTCGATATAATTCTCATTGTAGACGTTCACTATCTCATTGAGAATATCCACAGCCCGCTCGATGTTCACATCCTTAATCACCAACTCAATCACATCGGCATATTCCTCTTTAAGGTCGCCTGAAATTTCCTTGGAATAAGACTCTATCGCGGAATGTATATCAGATTTAGCAATCTTGATTTCTATAGGTTTGTTTGCCGACTCATCATCTTCATCAGGCTTATACGAAGGATTCTTCACAATCTGAATAGAACCTAACGGTGTCTTTACCACATCCCCGATTTTGACATTGTTGACTTCTTCGGAATGTTTGATTTTCTTGCCAGCCTTGTCGTATGACACAAATTTGTAAAACGACAGATTCCCCTTTTCATCCATACGACACTGTAATTTTGCCGAGTTGTCAGAAGTGAGGTCTAAGAATTTAAGTTCAAAAGGAAGAGTGGTGCCAAACAAAGTGGTACCATGGAAGAATCCTGTCTTATCGTAACTCACATCCAAGCCCAAGCGAGTGATCACCTCTCCTAAAATTGCAGGTGAGGTAATTGAAATCAACTCATTATAGACATTGGTATTGCCCGCTATAAGACCCATAGAGGCAAAAGTACTCGACATTCCGCCAATGCCCCCTCCGGCTTCCTGATCTTTTATAAGTATCTCTTCTGAGCGTTCATATACAGGTTCCTGACATTTTATATACAAGAAACCTCCGCCGAGAAAAACGATCAATGAAAACAGAATCCATCCCCAATTCCTTAGACAAAGCTGCACACATTCATTTACCGACAAGCTCTCCTTGCCCATGTGGTTTGATGCGTTATCAGTGTTATTAGCCGCCATGTAACTTTTTTTTCGCTTAAATTATTTAAAAACTAAGACTGCCACAGTAGTTAACAAAGATGCTATTGATACCCAGAAACTCGCAGAAAAGATATTATTTCCGTTTACGGTGGTCTGACGTTTCTTCACACCGTTAGGTTCAACATATATCACATCATCTTGTCGCACATAATAAGCCGGAGATTTGACCAGTTCCGAGAAATTAGTCAAATCAACACGATAGGTATGCACACCGTCAGCCTCATGGCGTACTATGGCGATATTGTCACGTTGTCCCTGAATTCCCAAATCACCTGCCATTGAAAGAGCTTCAAGGAGGGTTATGTTATCTTTATTAAATTGGAATTTACCCGGACGATTAACTTCTCCCAACACAGAAAAACCGGCACTAAGGAATTCCACAGTCACTACAGGATCCTTTACAAGTTCCCTGCCCATTAATTCCCCTTTTATGAAAGCTGCCACTTCATTTCGTGTCATTCCAGCCACTTTCAATGTCCCCAACACAGGAAAATCAATCGTTCCCTCCTGGCTTACCGTAAACTGCGAATAGCCATCTCCTACGCGATCCCCTGGCAATGTCAGGTTAAATAGGTTAACCAACTTAGGATCCTTCGACTTTACGATGATGGAAAGCTTATCCGAAGGTTCAACCTTGGTCTGAATTGCCTGTGGCACCGGCATAACTGCTTCAGTCAAATCCTGGAAGTATGCCACGTCCTTAGGACTTGAGCATGCCGCAAGCCCCAACAGGAGAATACCTCCTACTATATTACGGGCGGTTTGAATAAATCTCTTTTTCATTATATTACTTTCTCTTTAATCGTAAAGTTTCACATTAAGTTCGCGTTCCCTATTTCTTATTGCCTTTGACATAATGATATTAGCTATACTCCATATCAATATGTCAGCTATGACTATAGCTGTAGGATTGAAATAGTATGAGAGAATTATATTAACCAATATGAACAATGCCGACCACACCATAATCACAATTAATGCTAAACGTTGATTCAAGCCCAACGCGAGTAATTTATGGTGAATATGGCTTTTGTCGGGCAAGAAGGGGTTACGATGGCGAGCTACCCTATGTAGATAGACCCTAACGACATCAAAACATGGAATAATCAGAGGTGAAAAAGCCACTATCACAGGATTATAGTCATCCACAAGAATGCCGCTATCAGTATGGAGCACAGCAATCGCACAAAAGACAAGGATCATTCCTGTTGTCAATGCTCCGGTGTCACCCATAAATATTTTCTTTTGCCGCTTGGCATTACCGAAAACATTATAATAAAAGAAGGGCAAAAGAGTGCCTACAGCAGCACTGGCTAACATTGAATACACAAACTCCGAACCTTTAAAGAAGACAACGGCATAAAACACAAGAGCAACCGTACTGAGCCCGGAAGCCAATCCATCTATACCATCAATTAGATTTATAGAGTTGACCACAAAGACTACAACGAACGCCGTGGTTAGGAATGCAAACCATCCGGGCAGATCTGTCATCCACAAAAATCCGTAGAGATTATCCACATACATACCCGAACTGCATATCAACAATGCCGCAAGTATCTGAACGATAAACTTAGCCATGAAT
>CAMWIF010000217.1 GCA_947174225.1 uncultured Porphyromonadaceae bacterium
ATTATAATCTTTAAGAGTTACTTATAACCCGATTTTTATGGAATTAAACGAAAAAGACCTTGAGATCCTTACCGTAAAAGGCATCTCCCAGGAGAAACTGGCAGAGGAGCTTGATATGCTTGCCAAAGGTTTCCCCTATCTGAAAATAGAAGGTCCGGCTACACCCGGACACGGAATCTCTGTGCTTTCACCCGAAATGGAGGAGCAGGCTGCTAATCTCTGGAACCAATATCTTGCCAAAGGTGGCAAAGTATTGAAGATGGTTCCTGCCAGCGGCGCCGCATCACGTATGTTCAAAGATCTCTTCTCATTCGTAAACGGCAAGAAGGATAAGCCCGACACTCCCTTTATGAAGAAGTTCTTTGAGGAAATTGAAGACTTTGCTTTCTTCGCAGAGCTTAACTTCACTTGTCTCCAGCTCTATGGCTTGAGCGTTGATTCTCTCGTGAAGGAGAAACGCTACAAAGACGTGGTTAAGGCTCTCATCGAAAAGGAGGGTATGAACTACGGCCAGCTTCCGAAAGCTCTCCTGCGCTTCCACAAGGTGTCCGGCTCTTCCCGCACAGCTCTTGAAGAGCATCTTGCTGAAGGCGCACAGTATGCTTCCGGAAAAGACGGTAAGGTTCGTGTACACTTTACAGTGAGTGAAGACCATCTCCCCTTGGTAAAGATGAAGTTTGAGGAGATGAAGGGTAAGCTTGAACACGAATATGGAGTTGAGTTCGAACTCTCCACAAGTGTTCAGAAACCCTCTACCGACACAGTGGCTGCTAATCTTGACGGCACTCCCTATCGTGAGAAAGGCGGTCTCTTCTTCCGTCCCGGCGGTCATGGCGCACTTATCGAGAATCTTAACGACCTTGATGCAGATGTCATCTTCATCAAGAACATTGACAACGTTGTGCCCGATTCCCGCAGAGCCGACACTTTGAAATATAAGAAGATCATCGGTGGTGTGCTTGTAAGCGTGAAGCAGAAAGCCAACGAATACTGCAAGATTCTCTCTGAGGGAGTACCTTCCGACGAGAAACTTCAGGAGATGCTTGACTTTGTACGTAAGGTGCTTTGCATCACCCACGACACTGCCGACGAGATGGTAGCAGCTGCAAAGGCTGAGTACATCTTCTCCAAGCTCAACCGTCCGTTCCGTGTATGCGGTATGGTGAAGAATGAGGGTGAACCCGGTGGTGGTCCGTTCCTCGCATATAACCCCGACGGAACTGTCAGCCCACAGATTTTGGAATCAACTCAGATTGATCCCAACAACAAGGAGGCTCAGAAGATGCTTAAGGAAAGCACACACTTTAATCCGGTTGACCTCGTAGTGAGCACGAAGAATTGGAAAGGCGAGAAATTCAATCTTCCTGATTTCGTTGACAAAGCTACCGGTTTTATCTCACAGAAGAGCCGTGAGGGTGTGGAGATCAAAGCTCTTGAGCTGCCCGGTCTTTGGAACGGTGCGATGAGCGACTGGAATACGGTGCTTGTAGAAGTGCCCGTAAGCACTTTCAACCCCGTTAAGACGGTCAATGACCTCCTCCGTCCTGCCCATCAATAAAAAAATTTGAATAAAAAGCATGTTATATGCAACAATCGTAATGTACATACGTTATATAGATACGATTATTGTATTTGCACTGTGTTTTATTCATGGTATTAGAATTTAATGCTTTTTTAGAGAGTGGAGTTGTGAAACCCCGCTCTCTTTTTTTATGGATAGGCAATCTCCGGATCGCCTCCCCAGCCCCTCCTACCAATAGAATAAATCACTAAATCCAACGTTTATAAATAAGGTACAAATCTGATGACATGAAACTGTTTACTAAACTATCCATAATTTCTCTGATTGGAGGCGTGATGCTTGGCAGCAGCCTCAGCACTTCAGCTAAAGACTTCACCCGTCTTGCCACAAGCGATAATGGCGACGGCACATTCAACAACCCTGTCCTCTTCGGCGATTTTCCCGATATGGATGTGGTGTTGGTAGGCGACACATATTATATGGTGTCTACCACGATGTTCATTTTTCCCGGTGCCACCGTACTGAAATCGAAAGACCTTGTAAACTGGGAATACTGTGCCAATCCACTGAAACGTATCGAAAACAGCGAGCCCTATAATCTTGAAAACGGTAAGAACCGCTATAGCCATGGACAATGGGCTACCTCGCTCCAATACCATGACGGCAAGTTCTATATGCTCTTCCTCACCCTCGACGAAGGTGGTTTTCTGCTCACTGCCGAAGATCCTGAGGGGGATTGGGAATTTCACAAGTTACCTGAGGGCTTTTACGACTGTGGAATTATGTTTGACGGTGACAAGACATATGTGGCGTACGGTATCGGTGACATCCATATTGCTCAAGTCGACGAAAACTTCCATAAGATAAAAGATGCTGTTGTAGCAAAATGTTCTCTTGATACCGGTATGGAAGGTTGCCGACTCTATCACATCGGTGACTACTACTATATTTACGCCACATATCCCGGATGGCCCGGACGCCAGACAATACTGCGCTCCAAAGATCTTTGGGGTTCCTATGAGGAGAAAATGGTACTTGCCGACAATACTGCCACACATCAGGGCGCACTTGTCCAGACTCCTGCCGGAGAATGGTGGACTCTCCTTTTCCGTGATAACGGCACACTCGGACGTATGCCCTTCCTTCTGCCCGTGAAATGGGTTGACGGTTGGCCCGTGATTGGCACCAACGGCACTGCCGGCGAAAAATATACCAAGCCACTCACCGATGAATCTCTTCCGATTACTCCTCTACCTACCAACGACCCCTTCCGTACTCATCTGTTAGGGAAGCAATGGGGGTGGAATCATAATGATGACATGTCGAAATGGTCGTTGACACAACGACCCGGATATATGCGTCTATATACCGCCGCAGTCACCAATACCCCCTATCAGGCACGTAATACACTTACCCAAAGGGTGCTTGCCTACCACTCCGACAAGGCAAAGTCATACGGAACTATTGCTGCCGATATTTCCCACATAACAGAGGGCGATGTGTTCGGATTCGGTGTCTTCCAAGATCCTATGGCGTTCATCGGCATTAAGATGGTCAATGGCAAACGTCTTTTAATGTACCGCTCCTCATCACTCACCGATAAGGTATCTCTGACAGAAAAGTTCGGTCCTGAAATAGACAGTGATGTCGTATATTTGAGAGCTGTGCCAAGTCATACCACCGGAAAGTGTAATTTTTACTATAGTCTTGATAATAAGACCTACCAATCGTTTGGTCCGGAATTTAAGATGGAGTACGACCTAAGCGTTTTCACCGGTAATAAATTTGCCATCTTTAATTACGCTACCCAAGCACTCGGAGGCTATGTGGATATCGATTGGTTTACAACAGAGCCTGAATTTGAAGAAAGTGAATTTTACGGTGATGACTTCGATGGGTATCCTGACGAACTCTTGACAGTGAGCCGACTTGAACTTAATTCTGATCCCGATATAATGCTCCTCACCGGTTCTTCAAGTTCATTGGAGGTCAAAGCGATTTATATGGACGGACACAGTGTTGATGTCACCACAGCTGCCACTTATGAGTCATCTGACGAAGAAGTTGTGAAACCGATCAACGGTCGTCTGACTGCCTTAAAGGATGGCACCGCAACCGTAAAGATTTCCTATGCCGGTGAAAAGGGTCTACCTGCTACAACCACAGTCAATTTCACCGCTACCTCTTTCCCGATTGTGGAAGGAATGTTTAACCCCAACATCTGGGAGAAGGGAACATTTGATGAGGCTACCCACGAAGTGACAGTCGGTCAATACGGCTTTGCCGGATGGCAATACTCATCAGGCATCGATCTCTCAGACTATAAGTATTGTGTAGCTAAAGTGAGCGACTGTAAAGAGGGAGGCTTATCATTCCGTCTTTTCGACATCGACAGTTATTGGACCGATGCCTCTGAAAACGGATTCGATAAAAACAGGTTCTCAATTGTCAACCTCCAGGAGCTGAAATCCAATACGGGCAGAAAGATGGATCCCTCTCACATTTACATCGTGGGATTCTGGGGATATGGACATAAACCGTTTATCCTTGACAAGGTTTACCTATCCAACTCCGACGACCCTGCTTCCGTAGACGGTACAATAATCTACGATGCCGATGCCATTGTTGATGTTTACACCGTTACAGGTATTCCGGTAAGAAAAGGCGTAATCGCCTCTGAAGCCACTACCAATCTTCCGGCAGGCATCTATATCGTAGGTGATAGAAAAGTCATAGTCAAAGACTGATTCCCCCTACTCTCCCACCCCCAATTCCCTTGAATATTTAGTTTTTACTAAATTCTCTTTGGAGTAACATTCAATAGTTGGGTGACCTTCAAATATTGTAAAGCATTATTCATTAAAATTTAATAAATTATTATGAAAAGACTGACTCTAATTATTGGGGCACTCGTTGCAATGACGGTAGTGTGCCTTTCCTGTTCTTCGAAGAAACAATCGGGTACAGCTGAGACTGAGGATGGAAATGACGGTAAAGTTTTGGTATGCTATTTTTCAGCTACCGGAACAACTGAAAAAGCAGCTCAGCGACTTGCCGACCTGACCGGAGGTAAGCTCCATAATATCGAACCTAAAGCGCCATATACTGAAGCTGATCTTAACTGGCGCGATTCCCTCTCTCGCAGCTCTGTTGAGATGCGCGACAAGTCTTCACGTCCCGAACTTAAAGACTCTCTGACAGATTTATCACAATATTCAGTTGTGTTCATAGGCTATCCTAACTGGTGGAACACTCACCCAACAATTATCAACACGTTTATTGAAAACAATGATCTGAAAGGCAAAACGATTGTACCGTTTATGACCTCGGGTGGCAGCAACATCCTTAACAGTGAAAAGGAACTTCACGAGTCATACCCGACACTCACCATTACAAAAGGCCTTCTAATGAATGATGTCTCAGATGATGACATCAAAAGCTGGCTGAAAGAAATCGGTATGTAAAAAATCAGGAATGGCATTATCGTCTCGGCGATAATGCCATTCCTGCTTTAACTAATCCAATGTTACTTTTCAGGCTGCAACGGCCCATAGAAATAGGATGCAGTGGCTCCGCCGTCGATAAGGAAAT
>CAMWIF010000218.1 GCA_947174225.1 uncultured Porphyromonadaceae bacterium
CCCATTCCTTAGCGTTGAAATTGGCAGGGTAGAAACCCTGTGCAGCTTTCTTATATTCTTCGGCAGTCGGTCCGTAATTAAGATACCATTCACCCTGACCAAACATACTATAAATGCCCCAATGAAGGAAAATGCCGAAACGGTCATCCTCAAACTCCCGCTGCGATTTCCGCGCCTCCTCCGACGCCACATAGGTTGCCGTTTCGGAGACAGGTTTAGCCATCATATCCGTAGTGGCAAGAAAGGCTGTCAATGTCAAAGAACTCAGAGAAGTGTATATTAATCTTTTAAAAAGTTTGGGTGTATTAATGTGTTGATACATAATATGTTTAAATAATAGTTGGTAAAAAGTGTTGATAAATTGCCAAGCATATGGCAATAATAAGAACACTCAGACAATACCTTAAATATTGACAATTGCTTAACTGGTCGTTTTATGAAAAATCAAACAGGGATGGTCTTGATGTTTTCATTATAGTAGCCAGTTCGGGACAAGGAACTGATTCCAATTCCTTCGGTTCCCATTTTAACAATCCTCCACCATAGCTACGCCCATGTGCCATAAGCACCTCTTTAGGGATAGATTGGAGTATCTTCCAAACCTTTTTTGAAAATGAAGTACCTTTGAAAAGATACCTGTATTCCTCCTTGGGATATAGCATAAGATATGAATTTGTTGCTGTAGCACCGACTTCATTCAGTATAAAACGTATAGGTAATTTACCATTATCTCTTCCCATATAGGAGACTAAGATTGGAGAAACGTCCCTTTTTTCGCATTTATACCACGGAGATCTGTTTTTACAATTTGCTTTCAAATTCACTCCGCATGACAAGCCATATGAGAGATAATCTGAAAAGCCGTTATACTTAGCTCTGACAACTTCATTCGGTTCACTACACGTTATCAGGTAGAGGTTATTTTCATTAGCAAGGGCTTGATCAAAAACATCCGAATTCAGTTTTCTTGGTGGTGGGACCACAAGAGTTAATACTTTCTTGGAAATTCCATACTTGTCAACCGTATCTTTGTCCACCACAAAGAAATTATTGTCGCCCGTAGCTATCCCACGTTTAATATTAAAGAAGGTGCCGATAGTTGGTTGTGAAGATTTTTCATATGACTCTCTACATACCACTACCTCAGTCCATTTTGATAAAGAGCTAAGATCATCTTTTTCTATAGCTTTCTTTACCGCCGGCTGATTCATGTCATTTCCCCAACTAAACATTACCGGATTCTTTGTAGGTTGACTGTTCCTAAAGATTATCACTGCCGATGAGACCAAGGCATCATTAAATTGTACATCTTCTGTTTTAAAACAATGGATTGAAATAAGATCAACTTTGTCAAGTAGAAATTTCCGGAGAGCAGATCCATAATTTACTGATAAAAATTCTGCCGGAATTAGCCAGCATGATAGCCCCCCATCTATAAGCCACTGAGTTGAAAGGATGATAAAGTATAGGTAAAGTCCCGATAAGCCGGATACCTTGATATCATACAAATCTTTGATTTTTAGAGATAACTCCATCTTCATCTCCTTTGAAAGATGGTGATGGCGTGAGTAAGGAGGATTGGCAATTATCAGTGAGAAATCGGGTTGTGGAGTGGTTTTTAAGAAATCCTGATTGATGATATCTATATTATCACTTTTCCATAGTAAAGAGGTCAGGATATAGTAATGTTCGTCAATCTCATATCCTACGCTTCGATTAATGTTCACACATTCAGATAAGGCTGAGTAGAATACGCCTGTTCCAATGGCAGGTTCAAGAAAACTATCCACAGTATCTCCTAAATATTGTTTTAGGTGATCGCATATTTGGCAAGCTAAGGGATAAGGTGTGGAGTATTGACCAAGCTTGTTTCTCTCGGTAAGACTCTTTTGGCTATCCAGCTCTTGCTGTAGTTGTTGGCGTTTAAGCTCAATATCTCTCATATCCCTAATTTGTCAAAGTCACTTATACGATGTTCCCAAACCCAATCTATCCCCTCGGCAGCTTCATATCCAAGAAATCCCGTGTCGAAATAGCCGCAGAGAAACAGACAGAAACTAATATCATTCCCGTATGTGGCTCTTAGCTGGTTAATTTTAGTAGCCTCCTCTTTCCGTCTTTTATTGGTGTTGGTAAAATCGCCTGCTGATTTACATTCTACTAAAATAGGATACTCTGAGATCATCTCAGGTCTGATAACCACATCTATCGGCATATTGACAGTTTTAGAATCTCCTAATTTTACTGGCACATTCACATGGTAAGAAAAAGTATGTGGCAACATAGACTTGAAATTATCTACTTTCTTGATGAAGAGGTAACCTTTAGCTTCGAGATATGTGCCGATAGCTTTTAACTGTCTTTTCTCCTGTTCATTACGTATTATAGGATCTGATAATGCTCCTGTCAAGCGATCAGCTATTATATAGGCACTTCGGCTTCTTTGTTGCGGGGTAATGGATTTATCCGCTAACCACGGGAATAAATCTTTATCAAGCATTGTCCTGATAGGCTTCAACACTCTGATGAGCGAATCCATAAGCTCCGGTGTATTAGTAGATTTAGGTAGATTACCCCTCTCTAAACTTTTAAGAAGTGATTTAGAGACGTATGAAAGTCCTGCGAGCCTTTCTTGTGCCAATGGAGGAGCGGTAACCATTCTTAACACACTGAGGATGTGTGGTGAGTTAAGAATGGTTTCCGGTGTCAATTCTGTGAAATCTTTTGTCAGACACAAGGTTGACATAACTCTTTTAAGTGCATCCTTACGTGCTGTCTGAAAAGCTACGGGAGCAAATTCCATAAACCATTTGTTGTAGAATTCAACCGATTCCCAAGAATCTGTTTTCCACTTTTCAATTTGTCGTATATTTGCACCCGGTATAGACATAAAATGTAGCTTAAATGAGATATAAGGATCGGAATAAAGAGTGATTAGGAGTGGAGGTGGGGGAGGGAGGCGGCACCGAGCACGGCTGCGTCGGCGCCGTTGAGTCCGGAGATGAGGAAGCGCACACGGTCACGGTAGAGATGGAGTGCGTTCTCACGGAATGATTCCATCATCGGTATGAGGAGAAGATCACCGGCATTCGCTACACCTCCGAAAAGTATGATGGCTTCCGGATCGGTGAAGGCTGCAAACTCGGCGGCTGCCTTACCAAGACAATGCCCCGTATAGTCATAAACCTCTTTCGCAAGTTTGTCGCCCTGACGAGCAGCCTCGCACACTAATTTCGCTGTAAGTCGGTCGTCAGGAATGTTACGCAGTGTTGACGGCTCTGACGATACGTTTAGAAGATGCCGCGTAGTGGTAAGTATACCCTTGGCAGAGGCTACGGTCTGAAGGCATCCGGTGCGTCCGCATCCGCAGGGACGGTCAGCCGCGAAGGGGAAAGTTACGTGACCCAACTCACCCGCAAACCCGCGTGTGCCGGAAAGCAAATGTCCGTCACATACGATACCGGCTCCTACGCCCGTGCCGAGTGTCAGCACAATAAAGTTTTTCATACCCGCAGCAGCCCCATACATCATTTCGCCTATGGCAGCCGCGTTGGCATCGTTAGTAACAGTAGTGGGAAGCTTAAGCCTTGCCTGTACCATTGTGCCTAATGGGATAGGTGAGGGCCAGGGGAGGTCGGTGGCAGCTTCGATACTTCCAGTAATGGCGTTTGCACAGGGTGCGCCAATTCCGATACCGATAATCTGGTCGTCGAGCTGAGAATCTTTAATCATTGAGGTGAGTTTAAGGGCAAGTGTATCTGCCCATTCCTCAATTGTAGCAGTGGCAGTGGGGAAGGAATCTCTTATGAGGATATGTCCTACGGAGTCAACGATAGCAAAGACCGTATTGGTGCCGCCGAGGTCAACTCCTATGGTGAAGGGAGGATAAAGTGGGGTCATAATTTATATGGAGGTTTTTATTATAAAAATCAAAGGAGGAGGTAAATTATTCCGCTTGTGAAGTTACGAAAAAACTTTGAATTGTCCAAAAATATTTACAAAGGGTGTCCGAAATCGGACAACTGTCCGCTATCGTACAGTATGAAATTTAGTTAATATATTAAGAATTAATAATTTAAAAGTTTGGCACGAATATTGTTGTGTATGATGTGACAACGTACAGTATACAGTAAAACTAAACATAATCATGGACAGAGAAATCCCGAAATCGGAGCAAAGAAAAGAGGCACGTAAACGCTACCTTAAGATAGGGGGTGTGGTTGTGGCGGTGGCAGTGGTGATTGTGGCTATCTTCTCACTCCTCAAAGAGACTATAAAGGAGAGTGACCTCACAATAGGCAAGGCGGAGATAGGCACACTGGAGAGCACCGTCTCAGCCTCCGGCAAGATAGTACCTTTATATGAACTCGCGGTTGTGTCGCCCGTGAGCACTAAGATACTTGAGGTATATTGCAGCGAAGGTGACGGAGTGAAAGGTGGCGAACCGTTGCTCAAACTCGACTTGCAGTCTACGGAGATAGAGCTTCAGCGACTGATGGATGAGGCAGCGATGAGGAGTAACGACATAGAGCAAGCCAAACTTAATGATGCCACTTTCCTTACTGATCTGGAAATGCGCATCAAAGCTAAGGAGATGTCGGTGAGTCATCTGAAAGCGGAGGTTGCCAATGAGCGACGACTCGACAGCATAGGCAGTGGCACGGGCGACCGTATCCGCGAGGCAGAATTGGCATATGCCACTGGTATGCTTGAGCTTGAGCAGATGAAAGTGCAGCTTGGCAATGAACGTAAGTCTCACGGGGCAGCTCTTCGCTCACGCCAACTCGAAGGGACAATCTCTCGCCGTAACTTGGCAAATATGGAACGCACACTTGAAGATGCCCGGATAAAGGCACCCCGGAAAGGAACTGTGACTTTCCTCAACAAGAACCTTGGTACGAGTATCGGAGCAGGTGAGAAGCTTGCTGTCATCTCTGACCTTGAGCATTTCAAGATTGAGGGTGACATACCGGAGACAAATTCCGGAAAACTCGCGTTAGGTTCGGGTGTTAATGTGCGCATAAACCGCAATATCGTGAAAGGTCACATCGGGCACGTGTCGCCACAGAGTGTAAACGGTATGGTGCAGTTTACGGTGATTCTCGACGA
>CAMWIF010000219.1 GCA_947174225.1 uncultured Porphyromonadaceae bacterium
TCCGGAAGCATTGATTTGCAGCGTTCAGCATCAAAAATCACTCTCGCTCTTGCTTGAGATGAAATAGTAGAACAAAATGCTATTGTGGATGGTGCCCTTGTGAAGTCAAAGTGGAAATCCGACACAAACACTATGAGGGTTTGGTTATACGGTGGGCTTGCTGAATCAACGCTTGACCCTGATATGACTGCTACACCGGCGAAGGGAGTATTCTTTAACACTCCTGATGACCTGACATATACTTTTAACAATGGAAATACTGATAACGGGAAAAATCCCCCTGTTAATGGTGCGACTACAAGGACTTATCCATATCTTCAGGATGTGCCTTTCTATACCTATCCACATCGTTGGACATCTGAAGCCGACGACTATGCAGCCACATATATGATATTAGCAGTGCCTTGGATGCAAGTGGATGATGATGGTGAGCAGATACCGGGAAGTACGTGGCGTACATGTTACTATCAGGTGCCTGTTATTCCTGAGGATTCCAGTCCTTTGGAGTTAGTGCGTAATATATCTTACCACGTTTACCTCCATGTTGGTTTGCTTGGCAGCTTCGAGCCTGACGTTCCACTCGAACTTGATGAACTCGAGTACTCTGCTGCAGAGTGGGGTACTGTAAATATGGATGTAACTATTCCGGATGTCCGTTACCTCGTAGTGGATCAAAACGACTATACCGATAACAACGAAACAAGTATCGCCATCCCTTTCTATACCTCGCATGAAACCATCGTAACGGATGCCACCATGACATTCTATCGTTATAATTACGACGATGTTGGGCGTGAGTTGCCGGTAGTAGTAACAATGGCAAAGAACGAGGAGTCTGCAAAGGCTAACAGAGCCGGTGCTCCGGTATTCACTGCGTACTTTAATAATGAAACCAAAGAACTTGAAGTGAGCCATGACTTAGTTATGTACGAAGGCTTGACATCTGGAAATGCTGTTGTCTCTTATACGAATAATGATGGACCTAATGTAGGTAAAGCACAAAGATTGCCAAGGACTGAAGCTCAATGGAATACATTAATGAGCACAATAGCTTATTTCAGAAAGGTGCAGCCTACCAGCACTATGACTGATGTAAATGAATATTCACGAGTTGAGTATAAAATTACATTGCAGCATAAAGATATTAATCAGAATATGCCTGGTTCCCACAATTTTGAAGAAGTTATTACGATTACTCAGTATCCGGGTATGTATATAACTACGGTTCAAAATTATTGTCCAACTACATCTACGGAATTTGAATACAGTGGAGCACAAGGTAATACCTTTATCAACGGCAACTATGATGACGCTGACACTTCTCATCATTATGCCAGTGGTAATAAAGAAAATGGATGGATGACATCTATCGGGTTAGATACTGATTATTTTAATTTCAATCCAAATATGTATCTCGTTACAATCACCACCCTTCCAGAAGGTACTCCCTACAGAATTGGAGATCCGAGATCATCCACCATTAACAATAATCTGGGTAGTGATAAGGGTTATAGTAATTCTTATACTGGTAATCTAAGAACTATAACCACTGGGGTTAACGGTCCGGTGCTAACAGGTGAGAATAAGACAGCATGGACAGGGGAGAGGTACGGAAATCTTAACGTTGTAGGGTTTGCTGAAGGGATATCTATATATCCCGATAGACGCAGGAGAACAATAAACTATTATTATCCCACCCAAGAAAGTGATGCATATAAGATGATGATTGCTCCTAAATTCAGGATTTGCTCAAGCTACGGTGGTACCGGATGGATTCTCAACAGAGAGTTGGCAAGACGTAGGGCAGCCGCCTATCAAGAGATGGGGTATGCCGCCGGTAGATGGCGTCTACCTACATACGGAGAGGTTGCTTTCGTCATGAATTTGGCTGCTATGTACAAGATCCCACGCTTATTCGGGGCGAATGCAGAGACATGGTATTACTGGTGTGCTCAAGGGCTGGTATGTGTGAAACCAAAAACATACACTGGTTCTGCACCGAGCACATTACCTGGAGATGCTGAGTTTCTAACCCCTCCTCCTACAAATGCTAATCAGACTACAAATGTGAATTATGCCAATCCTGGTGTACAGCGAGCCCGATTCGTCTATGATGAATGGTATTGGGGAGAAGCTGATTTGGAGGCAAGTGGACCAATTGGATCTACTAATCCGGTATATACCTTCACGTGGGGTGACAAACCATACTAATAGGAAAAGTAATACATATAAAGAAGATAAGATGAAGTATCTGAAATATACATTTATTTATCTATTAAGCTTGTTCTTTGTCGCCTGTTCTGATGCATTCACACCAGAGTCAGCAAGAAATGAGGACAATGCTAAGATTATAGGCGATAAGATAGTTCTTACGGGTGCTGTCGATGTGTCAGGATTCCGGGAAGCTACAACTCGTGCCTTCAGCGATGTTCCGAATCTTGAGGATCTAAATCTCTATATCGTGGAATTCGTTGACAATGGATCTCCACTTATTAACACCTTAAATGCAGTTTATCGTCCTGATGAAAACTCAGAAAAGGTTGAAGGAGATGTCGTGAAATATAAGCTCACACTTAACCGAACTGACCAGCCACGTATCCTTCATTTCCTTGCATTGGCTGACGATAAACTCCAGATTCCAAATGGTGTCGAGAGTTCTGTTATGCCCGGTTTGACTTCAACTAATAGTAATGACGCATATTGGCGTCGACTTGAGTTTAAGGAGGGTTACTGTACACATAATACTGCTGATGACACCTGGGACTTTAATCAGGATTTCAAAGACCAGCTTCTTGGCGATGAAACTAATGGTCCGAAGAATATAAAGCTGGTAAGAAACTTCGCAAAGATTACAGTCGGAATTGCTGAGGATGCTACATTCGCCGAGGGAAGTACCGGGTTTACTCTTGAGGGTTTTATAGTGGTTAACACTCCCCAAAAGGGTACAATGGTACCATATTCATCGACTAACCGAGAATTTCCTGAATTCCTTGACGGGAATGGGGCACCTCTTCCATATCAAACAGTGGCACAGAAATATTCCGGAATATCCCCGGCTAATACTTTACTTTCAAATCAAGTGACTTCTGATGATGCTCCGGAAATTGTAACCCAAGAAGACCTTGACTCTTATACTCAAGACTCGAAGATTTGGAATTGTCTGCCATCACAATACATATATGAACGTCCCTTTAATTCTTTAAACCATACATATATCATTATTAAAGGTAAGTATCATAACACTCTTACAAATCCAGATGATGAATCATCTTATTATAAGCTTGACATAGGAGCTAATGATGCGTCGTCTGGTATTTTCCGCTACTATGGTCTTCTTAGGAATTATAACTATTTCATACGTATAAATAGAATCGAGACTTCCGGTTATAAATCTGTGTCAGAAGCAGCTGAGGGATCTGTATATAATAATATATCTTTTGATATTAGCACAGACCACCTTATAAATATGTCAAATGGTAGAGACATAGTACGTGTAAATTTCACTACAGCTGTTATAACAGAACCAAACGTTACGCTGGACTTCCGTTATGCCTATAAAGAGGGTATCCTTCAAGCAAACAACGGAACATACAACAATGGTCTTGTTACGATTATCGGACTTGGAGCTGATAATGTGCCGGGATCGGTAATCAAAGAGGTGAAATATTTAGGAGACCAATCTTTAGAAAACGATAATACCCCGTGGAGGACGCTTCAGATTGAGTGCGACGATCCTACAGCAGTAACAAAGACCCAAGAATTCACCATTGTGAATAAGAATACAGGTCTTGGACGCACAATAACTCTTGTTTCTCACTTGAAGTGGGACTTTGAAAACTTATACCAATACGCCGGTATTTGGGAAGACTATCCAGATACTTATAATGGGTTACATACTCAAAATAGTAGCGGCGGCCAAGGGTCGCTTATTACCGGTCTGAACAATTCGACTTATGCTGACCGCTGTGGAACAAATGTTGGCTCTCAGTTTACGATATTTTTTGACATTCCGGATAATATACCGGAAGTGCTTTTCCCTCTTGAGTTCACTATCGAATCCGACCGTCAGGGACTTGAAAACGAGCCCATGGGAACAATCGTAGTTGCCCCTGGCCCCTCCCTATTCTCTGAGAATGGCACTGACAATCGAATTCAATATCGTAAGAGTGTGACATGGACTGAATATAATGCGCCTTTGCGAATGGATGTGCGAGATGACAACGGTACAGCAATAAGTAATGGTGAAGATGCCCCTGTAACCCATCGAGTTCGTTGTCGATTCCGCACAATCGAGACAGTTACAGATCCTACGACGGTTAGGGTTAGAATAGCGAATGATAACTTCACTACTACTAACAATACCGTTACCTTTATCCGTACAAATGCAGCCAACTCTTTGACTGGTCCCGGTCTAATTTGGGTAGCACCAACAGAACCGTAAATTTAATAAGAGAGCTATAAACCCACTAAGAGTTTATAGCTCTTTTTCCACTTGCTATCATTAATAAGTAGGGAACTGAAAAGCCTAAATATCGTAAACGTCTTGCGCATACGACACAGTATTGCTACCTTTGCGACACAATTCAAAAACACAATTATGAACGCAAAGGACTTTACAGAATTCCATTCGCTCGTGAAGTCGTTAGAGGCGGAGATGTCGTTCAAGGGATATGCTGGTAGGTGTGGGAGCGGATTATCGCCACAAGGGTGGAACTGGAGCTCTCCAGGTCTTAGAGGTTGTTGATTTCCTCGATGGATAATCCAAGTGCCTTGGAGATTATGGTGTAGTCAACACCTAATGCTTTTAAGTTTCGGGCGTTCTCTAATTTTTCCTTAATCTCACCTTCGGCACGTCCTTCGGCACGTCCTTCGGCACGTCCTTCGGCACGTCCTTCAGCGCGACCCTCAGCGCGACCCTCAGCGCGACCCTCTTCACGACCTTCGGCAAGGCCTTCTTCACGACTTTTTGCACGTATTTCTTCTTTAGCCTGCTCAACAGCGTAGTCAATGCCCAGCTGTATGTCGCGCAGCTTCTCCAATGACTGGCTGTATGCCACTATCTCTTCCTTCTTAAGCGTGTTGCTCC
>CAMWIF010000220.1 GCA_947174225.1 uncultured Porphyromonadaceae bacterium
GGAGTTAACCCCTTCAACCAGCCCGGTGTAGAGGCTTACAAGAAGAATATGTTTGCCCTTCTCGAAAAGCCCGGCTATGAGAAGGAGACCGAAGCTATCAAAGCTAAATTGAAATAATCGAAATCAACACTGCAAATACTCTATAAAAAGAATTTGCAAATAAAGAATTTGCAACATAGTTATTCAGATTTGCAGCATAGTTACTCAGGAGAGCTGACACAAACAAAGTCAGCTCTCCTTTTTTATAGCCCTCAAGTTTTAGTGCTTTCACAACAAGTGTCTTTTCATACAACTTTCCAAGCCGAATCTTGCATTTTATACTCTTTTATCTTAACTTTGCCAACAAATCAATTCTACGTGACAATCTCTTCTCAACCTTACCAAATCGGTATAGATTTATCGGTATAAAAAATCACCAAACCGATATAGACTTATCGGTGTAAAAACTCACAACACAGACTTTTGACAGATGAATCGACTCGTTCATTTCCTCATTCTGCTTCTATGCCTCCCCGCGATTGGCTCGGCTGCTTTCAACGAAGCTCCCGGTCACTACCTATCAATGCTTGATTCGCTTATCGACAAGAAAGATGATTTCCAGAAAGCTAAGGTAGCTCGGATAGCCTATTTCCAGAACAAAGCACATAATGCTGCTACGGAACACGATAAGTATATTGCCTACTCTCAACTATTTGATGAATATTCCACATTCAACGCCGACTCGGCATTAAAATACATTAACCTCAACATCGGCATAGCCGACAAATCAGGAAATCCCGAATGGAAAGCCACCACAAGGATTGAGAAATCAAATCTGCTTGCCGGAACCGGACTTTTGAAAGAGGCAGAGAACGAGATGCTGGCAATCAATCGTAATGAGATGCCTGCTGACCTCCTCCCCTCCTACTACGGCCAGATGATATTTCTTTACAGTCACCTTGGGAATTATGCCGGAGGCGACAAAAATGAATATTACGTGAAGGAGAGAGCCTACAAGGATTCCATTATGGATGTAATTCCTACCACTCATAAGGATTATCTGTGGTATAAGGGTTGGGACATCTTAGGCACAGATAAGACCGACTCCTCTCTCATACCCTCCTTGCTGGAAAAGGTGGAGGCGTCACAGCTAAATTCGCGAGATGATGCCAAGGACTTCTATATGCTTGCCAAACTATATGAATGGCAAGGCGACAAAGAGAACTACAAGAAGTATATGGCTTTATCAGCTATATGCGATGTGAAGACAGCCAACGCTGAGATTGCCTCGCTTGAGGAATTGGCAAAGATTATGTTTGACAACGGCAAAGGCAACATAGACCGTGCCTATGACTATATCAACTACAGCCTAAACAAAGCACTCACATTTCCCAACCGTGTCAGGGCATTCGGCATAGCACGCACCCAGGATGCCATCAACCTTGCCTATCAGCAGCGTGCCCGTATCCAAGAGAAGCGTATACGTCTTTTCTTGGTGCTTGTGGCGGCTCTCGCGCTCCTCTCACTGTTTACGGTGGCTGTGATCATAATGCAAAATAGAAAGCTTAAAAAGCAACGGGAAAACCTCGATTCTGCCAACAAGGAATTGAATAACCATATCCAACAGCTTTCCGACGCACAGAGGCAACTTGCCGATGCCAACTCACGTCTCACCGAACTCAACAGCGACCTCCATAAGAAAAACGAGGAGCTTAATGAGGCAAACTATGTGAAGGAGGAATATATAGGTTATCTCTTTACCATCTGCTCTAACTACATCGGTAAACTCGAAGACTTCCGAAAGAGCATCCACGTGAAAGCCATCACAAGAAAATATAAGGAGATTGAAGCTGCCACGGAGACACACGACTCCATGAAGAAAGAGCTGAAGGAATTCTATAAATCTTTCGATACCGTATTCCTCCACATCTATCCCAATTTCATCAACGACTTCAACGCCCTTCTTCAACCCGACAAACAGATTGTGCCGAAAGAGGAGGAATTGCTCAATACCGAGCTGCGTATCTATGCGCTCGTCCGGCTCGGCATCACCGACAGCGTGAAGATTGCCGAGTTCCTCCACTGTTCTCCACAGACCGTCTACAACAATCGTTTCCGTGTTCGCAACAAAGCCATCATCCCTCGTGAAGACTTTGCCGAAACTGTCCGCACCCTCGGCAAGTTTATGGAACGTCCCTCCTAACCCTCCACCGGACTGACTCTTACCTCTCCAAAAGTCCTGAAAAGAGCCTCTCCCGGCTTTCTTCCCTCTCTGCCGCCTTTACTTTTTTGCTTTTATATAAATTATCAAAATGCTGACTTATAAAAAGTTGGCATTTACTTTTTATTACCTCACCCCTTTACCTCCCCATACACCTTGCCCAAATAGTTAATAATTTTGCACCGTGACTTAAAACCAAAATCACACAAGTTCAACCGAAGGCTAATACCCTCCGAAACCCATCAACTCCACGAAAAACGTAAAACATCTAACCTATAAACCTAAATGAAAAGAAAGTTCAATCTTTTACCATTGGCTCTATTTTTAGTCATGGTTCTCACGGGCGGAATATCGGCATGGGCTGCCGACATAACCGCATCCGGAACGGTGGTCGATCAGGATGGCGAACCACTCATCGGAGTCTCTATCGGTGTTAAGGGAAAGCCCGGTTTGGGCACTGCATCCAACGTTGACGGCTCTTTCAAAATCAAAGTGCCGGAAAATTCGACATTAGTGTTTTCCTATATCGGCTGTGTCACCAAAGAGGTGAAAGCATCCGCAAAAATGGAAGTGATGCTGGAAGAAGACAGCTCCAATCTCGACGAGGTAGTGGTGATCGGCTACGGCGCAGTGAAGCGTAAAGACCTTACCACAGCAGTATCCACCGTAGGTGAGGAGGCATTCGCCAACCGTCCTATCGTGTCGGCAGCACAAGCTATCCAAGGTAAGGCTCCCGGTGTGGCAGTGCAGCAGCCTACTGGTGCTCCCGGCGGCGGTATGACAGTCAGAGTGCGTGGTACAACATCATTCAACGGCTCCAACGAACCTCTTTATGTGGTGGACGGTGTGCCTGTTGACAACGTGAACTTCCTCTCCCCCGGCGACATCGAAAATATGCAGATTCTTAAAGATGCTTCATCTGCTGCCATCTACGGTTCACGCGGTGCCAACGGCGTTGTGATCATCACTACAAAGCAAGGAAAGTCAGGCGATGCCAAGATTTCACTTAACATTCAAGGCGGTTTCACCAACGTAGCCAAGAAACTCGACGTGCTCAACGCAGCCCAATACAAGCAGCTTATGGACGAAATCGGTCTCGTGAAACTTCCCGACGGTCTTACTGACCAGACCGACTGGTTTGATGAGACATACCGCACCGGTAATACCCAAACCTACCAGCTCTCAATTGCCCAAAACTCGGAGAAGATCAGCTATTATCTCTCAGGCGGCTATCAGAGAGACCGTGGTATTCTTAAAAGCTCTTTCTTCCAGCGTTTCAACTTCCGTGCCAACATAGAGGGCAAGGTACGCTCCTGGCTCACTGCCAAAGCTAATGTGGTCTATTCAGACTATTCTTCCAACGGCGGTGGTGCAATGGGTACGGTAGGTAATCGTGGCGGTGTGATTCTCGCTGTGGTCAACACCCCGACCTATGCTCCCGTATGGGATCCGGAGAATCCTGATCGCTACTACAACAACTTCTACGGACTCAATATGCAAAGCCCCGTTGAGAACGAGGCACGTCAGGAAGCCAACCGTAACCGTGAAAACCGACTCATCGCATCCGGTGAACTCCTCTTCGACATAGCAAAGGGACTCACATTCTCCAGCAAGTTCACAATGGACCGTCGCCATGGCTGGAACACATCTTTCCTTGACCCTGAAAAGACTACCTGGGGACGTGAACAGGGTGGCACAGCTTATGACGGTCGCAATAACAATACTGTCTTAACCTGGGACAACGTAGCCAACTATAACCTCACATTCGGCAAGAACTCCCTTGGGATCATGGCAGCTACCTCATGGACCGACTCAAACTATTCCAACAACTGGATCAACGGACAGTATTTCAGAAACGGTAGTATCCAGACCCTCAACGCAGCAAATAAAATCAGCTGGACAGGCACCGGCTCCAGCGGTTCACAATGGGGAATCATGTCTTACCTCGGACGTGTCTCCTACAACTTCGACTCAAAATATCTCGTATCAGCCAACATACGCTACGACGGTTCCTCAAAACTTCATCCCGACCACCGCTGGAAAGCGTTCCCCTCAGTGTCGGCAGCATGGCGTCTCTCTCAGGAAGAATGGCTCAAGAATGTAAGCTGGATCTATGATCTTAAGCTACGTGCCGGCTGGGGTAAGACCGGCAACCAGGATGGTGTGGGCGATTATGCTTATCTCCAACGCTACAACATAAACCGTGTGGCATGGTTTGAAGAGGGTAACGCCACAGCAGTGCCGACTATCAGCCAAGCCAACCTCCGCACACGCGACCTAACTTGGGAGACGACTACCCAGACTGGTATCGGCATTGACTTCGCAGTGCTCAATAATCGTATAGAACTCAGTGCAGATGTCTATTATAAGAAGACTACCGATATGCTGATGTGGGTGTCGCTCCCCTCAGGTGCAGCAGCTGCAAGCTCAATCCAGAGAAACGAAGGTGAGATGACCAATAAAGGTTTTGAGTTCGGAATCACTTCGCGCAATTTCAACGGTCCCTTCACCTGGACCACCAACCTCAATATGTCGTTCAACAAGAACAAGCTCACAAAACTCGAACTCCAGAAAGTCTACCTCGATGCCGTGACCAGCGAGACTGTAAATGAGGCTGTGGTACGCAATGAGCCGGGACGCTCACTCGGCGGATTCTATGGCTACGTAGCCAATGGCGTAGACCCTGAGACCGGTCTTATGATGTATGAAGACCTCAACGGCGACGGCAGAATCTCATCTTCCGACCGTACATTCATCGGTAATCCTAACCCCGACTTCACATTCGGTATGACCAATACGTTCTCTTATAAAGGCTTTAACCTTAGCGTATTCCTTCAGGGCTCTTATGGCAACGACAT
>CAMWIF010000221.1 GCA_947174225.1 uncultured Porphyromonadaceae bacterium
ACTCTTACGATACCACCCGATGCCTGTTTCCTTGAAGCCACGTGCGCTCAACCTGCTTTTGACATTCGCAACCGGGTTATCCATATCGGCTTTCTCGTCGGCAGAGGGTGTAACCCATTCTTGGGAAATCTGGAAATCGTGGGGTAGATGCACGGTTTCCCAAGAAGCATCATTGAATGTATGTTGCCATGCTCCAACTGTGTCGGCTCTGCTGAACAGCCAATCCCGATTGAAGTTGACTTTCTGTCGCGCTGCTAAAGAAGCCGTTGGTAATAAGGAGAAGAGCAATAACGGGAGATATGAATTTTTCATTGCGGTAAGAGGAAATAGGATAGCTGATAAGGATAAGATTGGTGCTAACGGTTTATTAGAAATTGAGGCGCATTACTCAGAATAACGCGCCTCAACATTATATAACACAATTAGATTTTCAGAAGAGAAATAATCTTGTCGGCTGCTGCTGAAAGTCCGTCGGCATCCTTACCGCCTGCTTGAGCAAAGAATGGCTGACCGCCACCGCCACCCTTAATCAGCTTGGCAGCTTCACGGACAATCTGAGAAGCGTTGAGACCCTCCTTCACTAAGTCGTCGGTAATCATAAGGGTAAGCAGAGGTTTTTCGGCAGAAATCGTTGCTCCGATGAACACTGTATGCTCCGGTGAGTCTTTACGGATTGAGAAGGCGATGTTCTTCACCATATCGGGGAGAGCAGGACCGGAAAGACGGCAAACCTTCACACCGTTTTCAATCTTAGCTCCGGAGAGTATCTCCTTGGCAAGATTACGGGTGCGCTCTTCCATATAGTCTTCAACCTGCTTACGGAGGTCAGCATTTTCCTTGATAGCTTTTTCTACGGCAACTTTGATGTTGGAGGCATTTCCAAGGAAGGATGAGAGATCTTTCATTGTATCTTGGAAATTGTCGAGAACATTCTCAACACCGGCTGCCGTCACAGCTTCGATTCGACGAATACCCGCTGCGATAGAGCTTTCGGAAAGGATGCGTACCATACCGATATTTCCTGAATTGGCAACGTGTGTACCACCGCAAAGCTCGACAGATGAGCCGTATTTCACCACGCGCACCTTATCGCCATACTTTTCACCGAAGAGTGCCATAGCTCCCATCTTACGTGCCTCCTCGATTGGCATCTCACGAGCCTCTTCAAGGGGCATAGCCTTACGTATGCGTGAGTTGACGATATGCTCCACCTTACGCAATTCTTCCGGAGTAACCTTCTGGAAGTGGGAGAAGTCGAAGCGAAGCACATCAGGAGAAACGAATGAGCCTTTCTGCTCCACGTGGTTGCCTAGCACTTCGCGCAGAGCCTCGTGGAGAAGGTGGGTAGCGGAGTGGTTGGCAGAGGTTGCAGCACGCGCATCCTCATCGATCTTTGCCACAAATTCAACTGTGGGGTCGGAGGGAAGTTTATGAGTGAGGTGTACTCCTATATTATTTTCACGTTTGGTATCGAAGATTTCGATAACTTCGCCGGAAGGGGAGGTAAGAGTGCCACGGTCGCCTACCTGACCGCCCATCTCTGCATAGAAAGGTGTCTTTGAAAGGATGAGCTGATAAAATTCCTTACCTTTCTGCTTCACCTTGCGGTAGCGGAGGATTTTGGTTGGGGTGGAAGTCTCGTCATAGCCTACGAATACCTGGTCGCCCGGTTCAACGATTGTCCAGTCGCCTGTCTCCACAGCTGCAGCGTTGCGAGCGCGGTTCTTCTGCTTCTGCATCTCCACATCAAATTCCTTCTGGTCGAGGGTCATACCGTGTTCACGCAGAATCAATTCGGTAAGATCGAGAGGGAAGCCATAGGTGTCGTAGAGAGTGAAGGCATCTTTTCCGGAAAGAACAGTTTTACCCTCAGCTTTAGCTTTCTCAATAAGCGTGTCAAGAAGTTTGATACCGTTGTCAAGAGTGCGCAGGAATGATTCCTCCTCCTCTTTGATGACCTTCTTGATAAGATCCTTCTGTGCTTTCAGCTCAGGATAGGAGTCGCCCATCTGCTCCACGAGCTTATCTACAAGCTTATAGAGGAATGCCTCTTTCTGGTTGAGGAAGGTATAGGCGTAACGCACTGCACGGCGCAGGATTCTGCGGATCACATAACCAGCCTTTGCATTTGAAGGAAGCTGTGAATCAGCTATGGAGAAGGAGATTGTGCGGAGGTGATCAGCCACAACACGCATTGCTATGTCCACCTTCTCATCTTCACCGTACTTCAAGTCTGTGAGATCACAGATCACAGAGATCACAGGAGTGAAGACATCGGTGTCATAGTTCGATTTCTTTCCTTGAAGAGCCATACATAGACGCTCGAAGCCCATACCGGTGTCGATAACCTTTGCCGGAAGTGGTTCGAGAGAGCCGTCTGCCTTGCGGTTATACTGCATGAACACGAGGTTCCAAATCTCGATTACTTGTGGATTATCCTTATTTACAAGGGTAGCACCGTCAACAGCTGCGCGTTCCTCGTCGGAACGAAGGTCGATATGTATTTCACTGCAAGGACCGCAGGGACCCGTGTCGCCCATCTCCCAAAAATTGTCGTGGCGATTACCGTTTATAATATGGGAAGCGGGGAGATGTTTCTCCCAATAAGAGGCTGCCTCGTTATCACGCTCCAGACCTTCCGGAGCGTAGCCTTCAAAGACTGTGGCATAAAGACGGTCGGGATTGAGCTTGAGCACATCGACAAGATATTCCCATGCCCAGTCGATTGCCTCTTTCTTAAAATAGTCACCAAACGACCAGTTGCCGAGCATTTCGAACATGGTGTGGTGGTATGTATCATGACCAACCTCTTCGAGGTCGTTGTGCTTTCCCGACACGCGGAGACACTTCTGGCTATCCGCCACACGCTTGTGAGTGGCAGGACGATTGCCGAGGATTATGTCTTTAAACTGGTTCATCCCCGCGTTAGTAAACATCAGCGTGGGGTCGTCTTTAATCACCATGGGCGCAGAGGGCACAATCTGGTGTCCTTTATCGCGGAAAAAAGACTTGAATGATTCTCTGATTTCGTTAGATGTCATCATTGCCTGATTTTTCTTTCAGTAATGCAAAAGTATTTTGTGTTGCAAAATTAGTTGAAATCCACTAATTTTGCAACACAAACAGGCTCTTATTGGCATTATCCTTATGAAAAGAAGGGTAGTCGGGAGTTAAAAAAGAGAGAAACGTGCCTAAAAACGTCTACTATAGATATAATCCGGAGACTGATAATTTTGAGAGAGTCTATCCCTCCTTGCGAACGCGACTTTTAGCGCTCGGCAAGACTTGTGGCTTGGCGCTTCTGTTTGCTGTGGTTATATTCATAATAGTTTTTTACTGTTTTGACTCACCTACGGAGGCAAATCTCAAAGCGGAGAATGCCAAGCTGCGAAGACAATACAGTCTGCTTAACAAACGGATTGACAATTCGATGAAAATTCTTGCCCGTATTCAGGAACGCGACGACAATTTCTATAGGGTGATGATGCAGATGGAGCCTATGACATCTAATCAGCGACTTTCCGGCTTGGAAAACAGCAACAGATATAATGAGTTGAAGCGGCTGAACGATGCAGGACTCGTAGCGAGCCTATCGCAAAATATGGATTTGCTGGAACGCCAGCTCTATGCGCAGGTGCAAAGCTTCGACCAGTTGAGGGAGACGATGGATCTGCAAGAGGAGAAATTGGCTCATATCCCCTCTGTCCTTCCATTAAAGAACTATAGCATTGCAGCCGGGTATGGTTATCGACGTGATCCCGTAAACGGACTTTCGACGATGCACGAGGGACTTGACTTTGCCGCTCCGGCAGGTACGTCTATTTATGCTACGGGTGACGGAGTAGTGTCGGTGGCACAGCGTGTCCCCGGTTATGGCAATTGCATTGATATTGACCATGGATATAATTATCTGAGTCGATATGCTCATCTGAAGGATGTGCTGGTAAAGGAGGGTGATATGGTGAAGCGAGGTCAGCTTATAGGCAGAGTCGGTTCGACCGGTAAGTCAATAGGTCCGCATCTTCATTATGAGGTAAGATTTAAGGATGAAGCTCAGAATCCTGTGAATTATTACTTCATGGATCTGAATCCGGAAGAGTATTCAGAAATGCTACAGATGGCAGATAATGCCGGGCATATAATGGATTGAAAAATTAATAATGAGACAACTAACTAAGAAATACTATAAGATTAAGGATGTGGCGGAGATTCTCAATGTATCGGAGCCTACGCTTCGCTATTGGGAAAGGGAATTTCCCGAAGTATGTCCGATGCGTAGCACTTCCAACCAGAGATATTATACCCCTGAGGATATAGAGATTCTGCGTATCATCCATTATCTGGTAAAAATAAGGGGGCTGAAGATTGAGGCGGCTAAGGAACAGATGCGTCTCAACAAGACCAATATCACCAAGAGAATGGACGTCATCAACAAGCTGCTTGATGTGAAAGATGAGCTTCAGATGATGCTTGGTGCACTTGAAAAACGTAAGTAATACACATAAAAGTATAATCGACAAAGATCTAAGTCGATCTGAGTCAATAAAAATTTTGTTATGGCATTTGAGATTGAACATAAATATCTTGTAAAGAACAATGGATATTTGGACATTGCAGACTATTATTTAGAGATAAGACAGGGTTATCTTTGTAAAGATCCGGAACGTACTGTAAGAGTAAGGGTTTTGGATAAACGGGGCTATCTTACAGTGAAGGGGCTTACTGTGGGCGCTAAGAGATTGGAATATGAGTATGAGATTCCTTATGAAGACGCAGTGGAGATGCTGGAGCTGTGTGTGGGAAATATTATTGAGAAAAGAAGATATATATTGAGATATGAAGGAGTAAGATGGGAGGTGGATGAATTTATTGGTAAGCATGAAGGACTTGTGCTTGCTGAGGTAGAGCTGCCTGATGAGAATGCAACTTATAAGTTGCCGCCTTTCGTGGGTGAAGAGGTGACCGGTGATACAGCTTATTATAATTCTAATCTTTGAATTATTATATTGACAAAATTTTAGGTTATTTGCGCATTGAATCCTTAA
>CAMWIF010000222.1 GCA_947174225.1 uncultured Porphyromonadaceae bacterium
AAAGTTGTTGCTCTACCTTATTGAGAAGTGTGGGACACTTCTTTGAGTGTGTGGCATGCTCACGGTCTAAAATGGTCGAGGCATAGCTACCGACTTCCAAGTAGATGTGTCGGAGGGTCAGCAACTCGTCAGTTGGCGTGGTCGCTGAGATGCGGTAGTTCAGGATCCTTTCGGGAAGAGCTATGCTCATATGGATAATTTTATGAGGTAGCGATGGTTTTATGAGACTACGGAGGTTTCCGGAGAGAGGTAATAGCCATATTCTGCCATCAACATCTGCTGCGCCTTCGAGGTAGCTTTAAGAGGCTGAAGGCTATTATAAGATATAGTGAGATGCACCTTGTCTTTTTTGAGCACGGACAGAACCAGGTTGATTAAGCCCTTTGTCCATTCATTTGTGACAGAGTCCTTGACACGCTCGAATTTCATCATTGCCTTCTCTGCGTCCGTGGCGTTGCCGATTATGTGGTTGGCGACGTAGAGGAGAATCTGCAGCCGGGCATCGAGCTTGCGGTTGTTGAGCTTCACAACCTCCATACGTCCGCAGAAAACAGCCAGCTTCGCGGCGAGTGAGGTGGAAAGCGCCTCGCTATTGTCGTAGTGCCGGAGTGCCTTCAGCAGATGCGGCACGAAGGCGTCTATCTGGTCGTTGGCTCGGGTGGAATTCTTCGAGAACTCCAGCACACGCACGTCGCTCACTTTAACATTGAAAGCCATCGTTCCAACCTTGTTATACACGTTGAGCACGATGTTGCCTGTCTTGCTCTTGGCGTTGGGCATGTAGATTCCGACAAGTCCGGGAAAATCCCCCTTCACCACCTCCACCAAGTCGCCGTCCTCAAGGTCCACATCGTCAATGGGGAAGTACGGGAGGCAGTTCTTGTAGGCACGGGCAATCGTCATGAAGTGCGACATCCGGCGGTCGTCAATCACCGCATACCGGTCGGCACTGCCATGGTCAATCAAGAAAGAGAAGCCGTTGGGCTGGCCACACAGTGCCTTCACTTCACTGAAATTACCCCTCACAAAGACGTAGTGGAAAGCGAGGCTGACCGTCCTGAATTTCAATTCCCCCTGACGTTCCTCCCTGACCACATATGTGGGTGCGAAAAGCTCCAGCTCCGTGCCGTTTGCCGCGTTGAAACGGTCAACAGCCCTCTGCGCAGTGTCCCGCAATGAGGGGCTGATATGATTGAGAACATACCAGCAGAGATTTTCACTCGACTCAGAGGACATAAAGAAAGTAAGGGGTGTTCTCTCACTTAGCTTGTCAAATCACATCCTACTATCAATCAGCATAGTACAACGATGCAATTTGCAAACTTCCGAAAAAAGTCACCCCATTTTCTAAGGATGACTTTTAAGCATCTCTTCATAAGAGATTTGGGTAAAATGTAAGATATTGATAATTAAATGTTTGCCATCCCTGGATTTTCTAAATTGCTAAACATTTGTTGTAAAAATTGAGCTACAGAAGTAAAAATCAGTAAAAATTTTATTCGTAATTTGGTAATTATCAAATTATTTAGTAATTTTGCTTAAAATTTAAGTATCTCTTATGAAGAGATTTGGACGTTTGCTAAACAAAAT
Organism: uncultured Porphyromonadaceae bacterium; assembly: GCA_947174225.1. Classification (GTDB taxonomy): domain Bacteria; phylum Bacteroidota; class Bacteroidia; order Bacteroidales; family Muribaculaceae; genus Lepagella. The sequence goes on from CAMWIF010000222.1 coordinate 1,591, forward strand.
AGCACCTAATCTCCCCTTAAAAAGCAATATCACCCACGACCTCTACTAACTCTACAACACCACCCATTACTCCTACCGAATCCCAGCACCACCAACGACCCCTACCAAATCTATAATAAAACAAACAAGGCTCCATTCGCACTATACCAAGCGCAAATGAAGCCTTACCGACATCTTCCCCAAACCTATTCCTTATCTATTAATCTTTACCACCCATAACCGAGAGAACGCCATACAATCCAATCCTACACCCTCTCAGTTACTGAATAACCGGTGGGAGGAAATCATATTGTCCAAGAAGTTGCTTTAGGAATTAAGTTGCTTTAGGAATTAAGTAGTGCGAAGAGTTTATGAGGTTAGAATATGATTCTCCCTCTTCACCAATGGCAGCGGCATTACTTATAGCCGTTGCCAGTTTATTATCTGCCAGTAGGTTTGCAACCCAGTTCACTTTGGAGAGAAATATCTGCTGTTTGCTGAAGTTGGGAAGATAGCGATGCAGAGCGGTTATCACATCATCAGATGTGGCGAAATAGCGATTTGTATTGATATAATGGAGCAAGAACCAAAACTCAATCGATGGCATACTCTCGCAAATGATAACCGACGGATTATTGGCATAGCGTTGACACATAGACTCAAATTTGGCTTTATCAGCCTGATGTATGCGTTTAACATCAACATCGAATATACACACGGCAATACCATCGTCTGCCAACACTCGCTCTACCTGACGTTGAATATCATCAATATTTTGTTCGGTGAAGTTACGGGGTCTGCAAACGTAGTTATAGCCGTTGAGACTTTTAAGGTGGGTAAAATAGAATCTTTCGGTCGCTCCTTCACCAATAATTGTAATCGCCGGATTCTTCAGCTTGCGCTCTTTGATCTTTCTTGCCATAATTACAATACGTTGGGAAGTGCGCCGAAACGACCGTTCATATATGCGCGGTGGATGGATGAGAGTTTGTTTAGTCCTTTGAAGTCAACGAGAGAAAATAACTGCGAGCTGCCGTCCTTACCTTTCTCCGTAAACCATACTGAATCTTTACCAAAAATATCGTCAATGTCTTTCAGGATAGGGTCATAGTGGGTTGACACAAGTAGCTGCGACTGATTACCCGGTGTATTGACAAATTTAGAAAGTATATACTCCATCAAATTAGGATGCATCGATGCCTCAATTTCATCAACACACAGGAATGCCTGACGATTAAGCTGCTCATAGATCATTGACTCAAGCTCCACCATCCTCTTTGTGCCTTTACTCTGGCAAGTCTCCGGAAGAACATAATCCTCTGTGCCGTCGGTGTTCTCTACTTTATGTCCAAAAAGAGCTGCCATCTTCTGTATCTTAATATCAGAGATATTGAAGTCTGCCTCCTTTGCAAATTGCAGAAGATATTCACGGAATTCTTCACTGTCTGCAATGTGCCTTTTGGCATCATTGGAAAGAATGGAAAGAGAACTGCTCTGTAAAGGCAGAATACGGTTATCAATCCATCGGCGCATATTATCAAGATATGCCACCGACACATTGACTTTCTTCAAAGTAGCGAGAAGCGACATATTGCGCAGGCAATTTATGGTCATCACATCAATCTCAGCTTGCGAAAGCTTGACGACAGCAGGATTGAAATTCAACTTGGAAATACCTCCTACATCTTCCCGGCAAAACACTTTTGTCGGACGAGTGGAGAGATATACAAGGAGCGACTCCCGGCAAACTTTTTCAGGGTTTACCTTGAGCTTATACCAATAGCGAAGCCCATCGGCATAGAATTTCAATTCAAATTCCGTATCGAAAGACAGAGAATTTTTCCGTAATAAAAATGGCTGCACATCCGTACCGTCGTCATTGGTTGAAGGCAGAGTGTTCCAAAACTTACGGAGAAACTCCAACGCATCAAGCAGATTTGACTTACCACTGGCATTGGCACCAAGCACAACGGCAAAGCGTAGCAGTTTCACACCGTCGGGCATAGTTACAGTGCTATTATAGCGGTCATCTTCCGACGGTTCAAAACTTAGTTCCACTTCATCACGAAATGACTTGAAATTCCGTATTTTCAGCTCTTGTATCATATTAGATGCTATTTAATAACGCAAAGATAACGATAAAGACCAAAAAAACCAAAATCATAATCGAATTGATATAGTATTTTGATTGTCTAATTGGAGTAATTTGCCCCAATTAGACAATCAAAATCTTCAAATCATCCGGTATGAAATAATATACGGCTTATTTTTCAGTCACTTCCCGTATTCATTGTAGAGCATGATGAGATGCGACGCGCTCCAGCTGAAATGGGGAGCCTTGAGACACTTACCCGTGTGCGTGTCGTAGTTCTCGTGGATGGGTCCCCCTTCATTCAGACCCTCAAGACGCTCAAACACACGCCGTGTATAGTCGTCGGCAAGCTTCCCGTAGCCATAGTTGCGCAGACCGCTTATCGCGAAATAGGTTTGGTCAAGCCAAATAGGCCCGCGCCAATAGCCTCTCGGATTATACTTAGGATTATCAGCAGCCACAGTCGGGAATGGTATGTAGGTGGAGAATTTCGTAGTGTCCCGAAGCACAGGCATCATCTCCTCTACCTGCTCCGGAGTAGCAAGACCGGTCCAAAGCATCGTATACGCCTCACAGCCCGGATCGCCCACAAACTTCCCGTCAAGTGTGCGGTCGAAGAAGAAACGCCTCTCCGGATCATAGAAATAGCCGCTGAGTTCTGAAGTATGGTCAGGCGCATCAAAATCCTCCCCCAAGATGACTGCAAATTTCTTCAGATATTTACATTCGTTGGCAAGGTAAGCATTGAGGTCTACACTCTCCTGATTCATGCTCCAAGCTTCCGGACTGCCATTGGAAAGCATCTGCGTGTCATCAAAACGTATCGCATTGTCCATACCGCTCTCCCACGCCGCTGCCTCAAGTGTGCCGTCGGTTGCACCATACTCACAAATGCCGTTATGATCATGGTCGCGCTTCTCATACCACCATTTATAATAAGCCATAAGCTGGGGATACATCTCAGCCAAGAAAGCCTTGTCGTCCGTAGCCTCATATATCTTGTCAACAGCCCACGCTACCAACGGCGGTTTACTGTTACGTGCGTTGTTCTCGGCAGGATCAGTATAGATGCAGTCGATTATCATACCGTCAGGCAACTGGTAGTCAAACATCGCACGTATATTGTTCTTAGCCAATTCAGGATCAAAGGATGCAGCCCCGGCGCAGAAACGCCAACTGTCCCACGCCCACAAGCCCACAAAATAACCTACGGCGTGGCTCGGAATGATACCGTCGTGCAGCAGTCCGCCACGTGCGGCGCGGTGGTTGGATACAAGCGTGGTGATAGCCTTCACCGCGATACGGTCGTACTCGGAGGGCATATCGTTGCGCAACGTCTTCTTGAGATAACCATCCCAACGCTTCCCGTTCTCG
>CAMWIF010000223.1 GCA_947174225.1 uncultured Porphyromonadaceae bacterium
ATGGACGTGGCATGGAAATTATCGGCAATGCTATAATTGCTTTGTAGAAGTGTATGGAGTGTTGATGGACGTCGTTCGTCGGCAGCCGCGAATATCTCGGGAGAAAACCCCAAGCTCTTTGCAGCGTGGGAGAGCAGCTCCTTATCATAATAGGGCACACCGAGTTTTTCGGCAACGAGGCGTCCGATCTTACGTCCTCCGCTGCCGAATTGGCGCCCGATCACGATGACCATATCCGCAGGAACGGAGGGTTTCTCTTTGGTTTCCTTTTTCATCTGGAGAGTAGTTGCAATTAATGAAAAAAACTGTCTGAGCCCTCTGAAAAGGGCAAAAGAGAGTTCAAATCTTGTGCAAAATTAATAAAACACACGCATAAAGAAAAATTCGGCACGTTAATTTACTCAATTGTGGAAAAAAAATTTTACTTTTGCGTCACGAAAACTTCAAAACCAATGAATCAGATACTGAAACAACTTGAAAACGATCCTGACGGCATGATGACCTATGAGTATATCGCCAACAATTTCGAGATATGTGATGAGCTTATGCCGGAATTGGTGGAGAATCTTGTGAGGGTGGATCATACCGGTCAGTTCCTTGCGAGCAGCGCACGCTATCTGGCGGCTGTAGACCGTGACAAGTTTTCTCCCTGGTTGTCGCCATTAATAGAGGGCGCAATCAGTAAGGATAGAGAGCGGCGGTATATCGGCTCCCTACTTGAGGCCATATGGGGCGCCGACTATCGTGACCACGCTGAGGAGCTACGAGCCAGCGATGATAATTTCCGAAGGATATATAAGCGGATCTATCCGGGCGAGGCAGCTTCATCTTTACCTCATAATATTTGAAATGAAGAAAATATTAACAGCTGTGGCTGTCCTTCTTGTTGTGGGCGCCGCAGGACTATATTCACAGTTGGGAGCTCAAAGCTCCAATTCGATTACACCTATGGAAGAGATCAAACCGGTGAACGACGGAGATGCGGTGGTAGAACTTAAGACTACCCTCGGAGATATTTATGTGGACCTGTATAACGACACTCCTCTGCATCGCGACAATTTCCTTAAGCTTGTGGGAGAGGGCTTCTATGACGGAGTGCTGTTTCACAGAGTAATAGACAATTTTATGGTCCAGACGGGCGATCCTTCCTCAAAGGAGGCTGTCGCCGGTCAACGTCTCGGAGCCGGCGACCCCGGCTATACTATAGAGGCTGAGATTGACTATCCGCGCCACTACCATAAGTATGGAGCTTTGGCTGCGGCACGCACGGGCGATACTATGAACCCGGAGAAGAGATCATCAGGTTCGCAATTTTATATCGTCACCGGCAATAAATATTCGGAGCGTCAGCTTGAGTCGATGGATGAGAAGCGGCTTAACCAGGAAATGCAGAGCTATTTCCAGAATCTGGCTATGCAGTATCGTGATTCTATCCAGCAGATGCAGGCTGCGGGCGACCAGGCAGGTCTCGAATCCCTGCGTCAGCAATTGATTCAAGAGACAGAGGCCAATGTGAAGGCTACCCCGCTTGACGAGCATATAAAGGCTGACTATGTGGAGAAGGGGGGCACACCCCATCTCGACGGCGCCTACACTGTGTTTGGCGAAGTGATCAAGGGTATGGACGTGGTGGAGAAGATCCAGAAAGCCGAGACCGATTCCTCAGACCGTCCTAAAGAAGACATCCGCATTATCTCTGCCAAGGTGATAGAGAAATGATGCCTTAAACAAACCACAAAACCAGAATAACTTCCCATTGGGAAAAATAATAAAACGGGAAGCCCTCCATAGGGCCGCTCCCGATAATGCATAATACTAAATAATTAACAAATGAACGAGCTTGATAAGATATCGCCGGCTACCGACGATCTTAACCGCGACGAAGTTGTGGCAACGGCTACAATCGAGACAACCGATGAGGCAGCCCAAGAGGCGATGGCCATTGAAGAGACAGAAGAGACCGCTGAACAGGGGGATGCCTCTGTGAGGAATTACCATTCTATGAGCAGGGAGGAGATGATTGAGACTCTGAAGGAGATTCTATCCTCAGGCAATCTTGAGGCTCACAAGGAGGTCGCCGCCATCAAGCAAGCATACTATTCTCTGGTGAACCGTGAGGCCACAGCCCGTCTTGAGGCACATATTGAGGCTGGCAACACACCGGAGACCTTCTCTGCCGAACCCGATCCGTATGAGGGTGAAATCAAGCAGCTGCTTGCAGATTTCCGTGAGAAAAGAGCAGCTTATCTGGAAGAGAAAGAGGAGGAGCGTCGCAAGAATCTCGAAGAGAAGACTCGTATCATCGGCGAGCTTAAGGCAATTGTCGAGGATATAGATAATATAAATCTCCATTTCCCGAAGTTTCAGGAGCTGCAGACTGCCTTCAAGGGTGTGGGTGAAGTGCCCCCGGCGTCCGACAACGACCTTTGGAAGAGCTATAACGTCACTGTAGAGCAGTTCTACGACCGTCTTAAGATGAACAAGGAACTTCGTGACCTTGACTTCAAGAAGAACCTTGAGCTTAAGCAGGCTCTTGTGGAGAAGGCACGTCAGCTCAACGACGTAACCGACGTTGTAGAAGCTTTCAAGCGCCTTCAGGATCTTCACGACCAGTGGAGAGAGATAGGACCCGTAGCCAAGGAGCTTCGTGATGAAATCTGGAACAACTTCAAGGAGGCTTCAACAATCATCAATAAGCGTCATCAGGATTTCTTCCAGAACCGCAAAAATGAGGAAGCTGAGAATGAGACTGCCAAGATTGTGCTTTGCGAGAAGGTTGAGAATATCGACTATAGTCCGCTCAAGACATTTGCCGACTGGGATGCCAAGACCAAGGAGATAATCGAACTCCAGAAGACATATAAGGAGATAGGCTTCGCACCACGTAAGAGTAACAGTCAGCTCTTTGCCCGCTTCAGAAAGGCATGTGATGCTTTCTTTACCGCTAAGGCTGAGTATTTCAAGAAGACCAAGGACGAGTTTAAGGAAAACCTTGCCAAGAAGGAAGCGCTTTGCGAGAAGGCTGAGGCATTGCTTCCACGTGCCGAGGAGAAGAAGGCGTTCGAAGAACTTCAGGCTCTTCAGCAGGAGTGGCGCACCATCGGCGTGGTTAAGCGCAAACAGGGTGATGAGGTTTGGAAGCGCTTCTGCGATGCTGTTGACGCTTTCCAGAGTGTGAGAAGGAAATTCCTCGGCGCACAGCGTTCTGCCGAAAATGAAAATCTTAAGGCAAAGCAGGCTATCGTTGAGAAGTTGAGGGCAATCTCCGAGGAGAGCAATCGTCGTGATGTGATCGGAGAAATCCGTCAGCTCCAGGATGAGTGGCAGAAGATTGGCCACGTGCCTTTCAAACATAAGGAGAGCGTCAATAATGATTACCGTGCCGAATTGAAGCGTCTCTTCAGCGCATTCGACTCTCGTGAGACTCGTAACCATATGCGTCGCTATGAAGGCGAAGTGAAGAAGATGGAGGGCGATAAGGGCAGTATAGGGCGTGAACGCGATCGTCTTCTCCGTGGAATAGAGAGTAGAGAGAACGACATCAAGACTATCCAGAACAATCTTGGCTTCTTTACCGTGAAATCCTCTGCCGGCAACAGTATGGTGAAGGAATTCGAGCGCAAGATTGAGAAGATACGTGAGGAGATTGCCCAGATACGTGAGAAGATAGCCCTTCTCGACGCTCAGGAGAAATAAGGCTGTGGGAGACAGAGAACTCATATTGATTAACATATCGGGCACGGATCAGGCGGGACTTACTACAGCCCTCACCGAGATCCTTGCCCGACATGGTGCGCAGATACTCGACATCGGTCAGTCTGACATCCATCATAACCTTTCGTTGGGCATTCTCTTCAAGACTGACAGCCGACGCAGCGGCGACATTCTTAAGGAGCTTCTTTTTAAGACGAGAGAACTTAAGGTGCAGGTGGATTTCTCAATCGTACCGGAGGAGGACTACAACAGCTGGGTGGGACGTCAGGGCAAGACCCGATATATCATCACAATTCTCGGACGTAAGATCACGGCGCGGCAAATATCGGAGACTACCCGTATAATATCTGAGCAGGGTCTTAATATTGATGCCATCACACGTCTTACAGGTCGAGTGCCTCTTAATGAGGAGGAACTGCCTGCCACTAAGGCTTGTATCGAATTTTCGGTGAGAGGCACGCCAAAAGATCTCCTTACTATGCAGGAGTCTTTTATGCAGTTGTCTAAAGAATTGAATTTCGACATCTCTTTGCAGGAAGACACCATTTATAGACGCTCCCGCCGTCTCATATGCTTTGATATGGATTCTACACTTATCCGTACCGAAGTGATTGATGAGCTTGCCGACAAGGCTGGTGTAGGAGCAGAGGTGAGAGCCATAACGGAATCGGCTATGAGGGGCGAAATCGACTTTGAGGAGAGTTTCAAGCGCAGAGTGGCGTTGCTGAAAGGTCTTGATGTGAGCGTGATGAAGGATATAGCTGAAAATCTTCCTATCACTGAGGGACTTGACCGTCTGATGGAGGTGTTGAAACGCTCTGGCTACAAGACTGCTATCCTTTCCGGCGGCTTCACTTATTTTGGCAATTATCTGAAGCAGAAGTATAATTTCGACTATGTTTATGCCAACGAACTTGAGATAGGACCCGACGGAAAACTGACGGGACGCTATGTGGGTGACATTGTTGACGGACGTAGAAAAAAGGAGCTTCTGAGGCTCTTGGCTCAGGTTGAGAATATCAACATTGCGCAGACGATTGCCGTGGGCGACGGTGCCAATGACCTCCCGATGCTTTCCGAGGCAGGATTGGGTATTGCTTTCCATGCTAAACCGAAAGTGAAGGCAGAGGCAAGTCAAAGCATATCTACCATAGGTATTGACGGCGTGCTTTACTTCCTTGGCTTCAAAGACTCCTACATCAAAGTGTAAAGCTATCCTTTAAGCTAACCGTATAAAAGGTAAACATATCCCTAACATTGCTTAGGACACAGAAGAGGGACGATTCAGCTGAATC
>CAMWIF010000224.1 GCA_947174225.1 uncultured Porphyromonadaceae bacterium
GCCTGCGGTTGATTCATATGCCTCGACAACCACACTCTACACTGAACGGCTGCCTGAGCCGTCAGAAGAGGAAATCAATGCAGCTGCCGAATTGATCAACAATGCTAAGACGGTGGCTATCTTTGCCGGATCGGGAGCTAAGAACGCGGCAGAACTTGTGAATGAACTGTCTGAAAAGGTCAATGCTCCTGTAGGCACCACTTATAAGAGTCAGCTCGAACTTATGGGTAAGTGTAAGAACTATGTTGGGCATATGGCATATCTTGGTATGTGGTCGGCTGAACAGGCTATAGCCTCGGCTGATGTGCTGATACTGATAGGTATGAACTTCCCGTATCCCGGATTCTTCCCGACCGATAAGAAGATTATACAGGTAGATGTGCGTGCCGAACGTCTCGGACGAAAAGCTAAGGTAGATGTAGCCGTCAGGGCAGACGCTGGACTTTTCCTTTCTGCATTGCTGCCTAAGATTAATGTCAAGAGTGACTCGTCATTCCTTGATAAGGCACTTTCAGACTATGCTACAATTAAAGAGAAATTCAATGAGCCGGTGAAGAATCCCGGAACTAAAAGTGCTATTCGTCCTGAATATATGCTCAGTCTTCTTGATAGCCTTGCGGACGATAACGCCGTGTTCACTGTCGATACAGGTATGAACAATGTATGGACATCTCATTATCTTACTCCGAAGAAAGACCGTAAGATGGTCGGGTCGTTCACTCACGGTTCCATGGCCAACGCTATGCCTATGGCTATCGGTGCCAAATTCGCTTGTCCCGACCGTCAGGTCATTGCCGTTTGTGGCGATGGTGGGTTTACAATGCTTATGGGTGAACTGCTCACCATAATCCAGTATAACCTTCCTGTTAAGTTGTTGGTGGCTGACAACCGTAGTCTTGCGTTTGTGAAATGGGAAATGGAGATGGCAGGGCTTACGCCAAATGAGACCAATCTTACCAATCCTGATTTCGGAAAGATGGGGGAGGTGATAGGTTTCCACGCTGAGACTGTAGACGACCCGGCAGAATTGGAGGGCGCGATGAAGCGTTGGCTGGCTGCCGAAGGACCGGCATTGCTTTCAGTTGTGACAGATACGGATGCCGCCTCGTTCAGCTTCTCCAAAGACCTTATGGAGTCGGCTAAACCGGGTAATCCCCTGAGCAATTTCACTCCATTGGGTAGCTAATCCGAAATATTACCCTCGGGTGATTAATCATAAATGTTATGAAAGAGACACCTATAGAGAAAGTGCCTGAAGCTTGGACAGCTATCGCGGATAATCGTGTTAAGCTTGTCGAAGGTTATGGTCAAGATTCCGGCAGTGCGATTATAGAATCTTCGGACGGCGATAAAGCCTATACGGTGACTTGGAGGGAAGGTGGACAAATCTTCACTTCCACCGACCCTGCTACCTACTGGCAAGGCTATCCCGGTTATCCTGTCATAGCTGTTTTGATGCTCCTCGGCAGATTGAGCTACAATAAAGAACTTGCAGCCAAATTTGCAGGAGTAGAGTGGAAGAGGGTCAATACAAAGTTTCGCAACGATTATTCCAAAGCCCTCAAATACGTAGAGGAAGAAAGAGGCATTGATGCCGAAGCCGTTATATCAGCCTCAACCGAAGTGCTGAATGAGCTGAAATCCTTAGCCCTCATCCTCAAAAGGAAATAAATCGAAGTTTCCCTATTCTCAAGGAAACAGAGGATTTCTCAAAACACAGAAAGGCTCCTAAACGATTGACACTAATCGTTTAGGAGCCTTTCTGTACTTAATATTAATGAAAAACTTTTATATTTCGTCAAAAATCGCTAATTTTGTAGCCAACACAAATAAATTGTGAAACGATGGAAGACTTAACCAGGGTATTGAGAATGCTCTTGATGTGGATGTAAGGGAACTGATTTATAAAACAAAAGAATAATAAGATGGCTAAAACCACCAGTCCATATTCAGCTGCTGTAACCGGAGGCGGTTTCTTGTTTAATGAGACAAATGCCATATTGCCTTTACTCCTTGATGAGAACGCAGTCGCTTTGATTAAGGATGAAGTATTGCACAACAACCTACTTCATATCAATTCTGAGAAATCAAGGAAACGTAACGTTGCTGAAATTAAACGACGATTTGACGCTGTGCCCCGTTCTTTTTGGAATGACTATGAAGATATGGATATGGAAGATAAGCGTATAGCATTATTTTTCGTACTGTTGAAGACATATAAGATTCTTTTTGACTTTCATGTGAATGTGACTATGCATAGATGGCGGTCGGCATTGCAGGATATTTCGATTGAAGATTTGATGATGGAGTTTAATTCTATTTCAGCAAGGGATAAATTTGTGGATTCTTGGAGTGATGCAACCAAAAAGAAGGTTGCTTCCGCCTATATGTCGATATTGCGCCATGTCGATATGCTTAATAATGCTAATATCCTTCAGGCACTTAAGCCAAAGAATATAGATTTTTATTTCGCCATTGGAGAACCTTGGTTTCTCGATGCGTGTCTATTGGAACCTTACGAAATTGAGACTCTAAAGCAATGATGGCAATGACAGTAAAAGAGCTATACGATAAACTGTGTAGCCCCGGTTTTCAAAAGACCGAGGATGGTGATTTGTTTTATAATTTCTATCTCTATCAATACGATGCGGAGAAGGAATATGAGATCCGTGGCCAGATCAAGGAATTTAAGGAAAATCTTATTCGCCCCACTAATTATGTCGATGTCTTGTGTCTCGACCTCTTTGACGAGTTTTGCAGATTTCTTGACAACAAGAGATTTCTTCGTCACCCATCTATGCTAAAATATTTGCTGGATAGGGAACAATCAGACCCGGCACAAAATGCGAAGGGAGTGCAGGATACGCTATCTCGTAATGCACACAGTGAGGAATTTCTGAAATATCTTCATAAGCGTATTCTCGATCATATCAGCATCCGTGACGAATACCATCGTCCTTATGTATTCATGTATGGCATCGGGAGTATGTATCCCTATCTTCGTGTTAACGAACTATTAGCTCTCTATGAGGATTACAATGAGACAGACAAGTACAAGATAATAATTTTCTACCCAGGGGAACGGGATCACAATTCGTTCAAACTCTTCGGAACTATCGCCGATCATCACACTTACCGTGCTACCCTCCTTATAAATGAATAAACGCCTCTATCGATATGAAACTTGAACAACTCTATAAGAAACAGATTGACCGTTCAGTCAATCCTGCTGTATCGGCAACCAAATTTGATGAAAAGACCATTCAAACGGAGATAGATGAGTATGTCTTTACCGATGAAATCATCAACGGCCTTGTCAAGATACTTGATGCCATCAAGAATAACCGTCCGTTTGACCATATCGGTATTTGGATTGACGGTTACTATGGATCGGGCAAATCCCACTTCCTGAAATATCTCGATTATCTGATCACTCCGGAGACTATGGATAAGGCGTTCAAGCGGTTGATAGAGGCAATCAATGAGATCGATCCGTTTGACGACAGGCATCAGTTAGCTCCCAATGTAGATAAGTCTACAGTCGAGAGCTTGCATAACTGGATGAAGAAAGCGACTATTGACACCTGTATCTTCAATCTGGAAACTTCATATGACAATGCAACGGATAAGAAGAAAGCTTTCCTGCATGTGTTCTGGAATGAGTTCAATGGCAAGCGTGGGTTAAATAAATTCAACATATCTCTTGCCCAGCATCTTGAAAAGCCGCTTCAGGAGAAGGGTGTATTCGAGGATTTCAAGAAAGCCATAGCAGAAGAAGGTGGAGACTGGAATAATCCCGGAGATGCCGCTGACATCATCGACAATATGCTTGACTGGACACTTGACATAGCCTGCGAATTGGCACCGAGTCTCAGTAAGGAGAGTATCCGAGAGCGTATTATCAGACGCGACACGGTAATAAGTATAGAGCGTTTTGCCGAAGAATTGAAAGGATGGCTTAAAGATAAAGGGGAAAACTATCGTCTAATTCTTCTTGCCGATGAGGTATCGCAGTTTATCAACAAAGAGCGTGACCGCTATCTCAATCTTCAGGAAATCATCACCAAGTTGTCTGAGGCTTGCGACAATAAGGTGTGGGTGGCTTGTACTGCACAGCAGGATTTGTCAGAGGTGATAGACGAGTGTAATCTAACAAATGTCGCTGACCCGGAGGGAAAAATACGCGGCAGATTCGAGGTCAAGGTATCACTCAAAGGTACCCAACCCGAAGTCATCACCCAAAAACGTATTCTTGACAAGAAGGAAGAGGTGCGTGAAGACCTCGGTGAACTGTATGATGCCAAGCATCAGGACTTTGAGCTGCGTTTCAAACTTCCTAATTCATATGATGGCTACACAGACCGTGACAACTTCATTGACTATTATCCTTTTATCCCTTATCAGTTTAAACTGATTCAGAAGGTATTCAACAACTTCCTGACTCTCGGCTATGTGGCACGTGAGGTGAAGGGAAATGAGCGCAGCATAATCAAGGTAGTGCATGCCACAGCCAAGAAACGTGCGGATGCCGAGGTGGGAGAGTTTATCTCCTTCGATGAGCTATACAACAATATGTTTGAGGAGGGTCTACAAAACAAAGGTCAGCGGGCAATTAAGAATGCCTCAGACATTGCCAAGAAATATGAGAAGGATCCTCATTTTGCCCAAAGGGTAGTCAATGTCCTTTTCATGATATGCAACATCGATGACAGCGAGAAACTTCAGTTCCCCACCTCGATAGATAATATCACAACATTGCTTGTCAAGGATATCACCACTCCTTGGATTGTAATTCGCGACAAGGTGGAAAACGTGGTGGAATATCTGTGTGATAACAATATTATCCGTCGTGTGACGGGTAAGGCAGGATCTCCTGATTCCTTCGTTTTATATTCGGAAGAGTAAATGAAGGTAGCTGACCTTATAAAGAACCAGACTTTATACAACAACGACC
>CAMWIF010000225.1 GCA_947174225.1 uncultured Porphyromonadaceae bacterium
GTCTCAGGCACCCAACGGCATACACCGCCGGAGCAGTTATAGCCCTCACGTACCTTACCATAACCGAAAGTGAAACGGTTGGCACGATAGGTATAAGAACCGAGCACCTCATAGAAGTTCTTTTTCTCTCCGAAATTATAGGTGTCGCTTACTGAAATCATCCAATGCGGAGCAAGAGAAAGCTCAACAAGTCCTGAGGTCCAGTCACCTTTGTCGTGAGTGGCAGTAAGATACTGTGCCTCGAAACGAAGCTGTGTCTTCTTGGCTATCTTCCACTGACCCTCACCCACAAAGACATTGGCTGTGACCATGCCGGGATGTGCCAAGATGATTTCCTGATTATATTTCTGGAACAGGTAGAAGAGGGTGAACTGGAATTTACGAGATAACTTCTTGTTAAGCTCGAAGTTGAGGTCGGCATAGTAAAGGTCGCCTATTTTCCAGAACGGCGCACCAAAATTGTTGGTTCCGTCAAGACGGTCGTCGATGGTGACACCCGGAGGAAGATTATAGTCAAGACCGGAAATGTAACTGGCACTCAAGCGCACATTTGTGCCATACTTGCCACCCATCGGAGTGCCCTTCTTAAAAAGATAGCGTAAATCCGCCTGAAATGCCCATTCCCCGTTTGCCTGAGTAGCGTAGGGATACATAGCTGCAAGGGCATATGTCTGGGTCATTGTGAACGCCGGCATATGGTTGACGAAGCTTGAGATGAAATTGTCGGCATTTATGACTCTCTTACTTCTGAAGTCCATATTCTCACTGCGCTTGGCTTGGAGAAGAGCTGAGAAACCCTTATTGGCATATGTGCCTGATAGAAGCACGGCGTTGCCTCTTCGATAGGTGAAATTGTTGGTCGAGTTGGGATCGTTGTTCTTTGTGGCGTATTCCAACAAGAAATTGAAATCGTGGGCGCGTAGTTTAATGCGACCATCGAACGCGGCTATGTTTTCCGGCAGATGCAGATAATAGTTCTTATCAGGGTCATAGTCGGGACGTTGAGAAGCAGAGTTTGACATTATCTGCTCGGAGGGATCGTGCTTACCTACATAAGACGCTCCGATAGCAAGTCCGTAATCGTTGCTAAACTTGTCGCGGAAAGTGTCATCGAGTGCCCATTCGGCATCGGCACCCCAAAGCCACGCGGCGTTCCATTCCCAATAACAACGCTGTTTGCCGGCGAGGGCAGTAAAATGAAGTCCCGGAGCGGGATTGATTTTGAAGCGTCCGCCTCGGATGGCATTATCCACTCCGAGGCTACGCTCCTGATAAGTGCGCAGAATAAGACCCGAGCCGAATTGCTCGTAAAAGTCACCGACTGTCAGCTGCCACGATTTATAGCTTCCGGTAGCCCAAATGTATGGGACACCCCAGCCGCCAAAGTCCTTGTCGTAGCCGGGAAGAGGCCATTTAGTCCATTGAAAGCGTGCTCCGGCAGAAATGTAGGGTGCATTTATGGTAAGGTCGAAATATGTATTGTTAAGTACATCTTTCTCATAATCACCCGTCATCTTCCCCTTAAAATTGTAGGGAATAAGGAATTCTGTCTGAACAGCACCGGAAACTCTGATTTTCTTAGCCCATTCCGATGCCGCGCTGTGATGCTCGGAACTGTCCGGAGCAGGAGCAGACGATTCGGAAGGGTTGGCAGCGGAGGCAGAGAGGGCCATTGCCGAAGCAATGAGAGCTGCAGATAGTTTATTCTGAGGAATTGGCATAGCAAAAGAGAATATCATTTCATAGCTTTCTTGACAGCTTCGAGAATTTCCTCTTCACTGCCGTCGACATATCCCTGATGGTTCCAGACGATGTTGCCTTCACCATCTACCACAAACACGTGTGGGGGATCGCTAACGCCAAGCATACGCTTGAAGTCGCCGTTGGGATCAAGGAGCACTTCGTATTCCCAGCCCTTGTTCTGCACGAATGGTTTCACACGCTGCTCGTTCTGAGCTTCGTCGAGACTTACGGCATAGATTTTCACGCCGGTGTCCTCTACCCATTCGTCGTAGACATCTGCTATGGCTTTGAGCTCGCGTACACATGGCTTGCACCAGGTAGCCCAGAAGTCGATGACAAAGGGTTTGCCGTCGTTGTTGAGTTTGGCGGTATCAATCACTTTACCGTTGATATCCTTGAGATTGACCGAAGGAAGTTCGGCTGAGGCTGAGATGGCTGAGAAAGCCACGGCAGCCAGAAGTAACGCTTTCTTAAACATATCTGGTTTGGTTAGTTATCAAATATTTGATTATTATTTAATAAAATGGTTGAAAGCGTCTTTCTGAAAAATTCCTAAAAAAGATGAGACAGAAAGACAATATCTGCGCTAAGTTACAAAAAAAATCAGATATAACCTCTAAAATCTGCTATAAAACATCATCCCTTTAATGTTTATTGTGAATTTTGTTATGACCGTGTGGCAAATTTATAACCGGTATCTCTGACATTAGACAATATTTCTTTTACAGAAAAGTTTTCTTTATCCTACCGATGTAGAAATCTCAGGTTTTTTATTTAACTTTGTAGGGTCTTGTTACTTTATGTAGTCATAGGGTATGCTCTTACAAACTCATTTTCTGCCATATAGACCGAACGGACGATTTAATGTGTTTGAAGACGGGAAGATGTAACTAAAACTTTTGTCTTATGAATAAACTGAGAAAATTCATTTTAGGGTGTGGGCTGCTGATGGCAAGTGTTCCGATTTATGCGTTTGAATATAGGATTATTTCAAATGCATCGGACAGTACACTGAATGGCTATGATTGTGTCTTATTTAATATTTCAGATAGCTTTACACCTCATATGGCAGAAGTGCAAAACGGGATAGTAGATATAACGGGAGAAAGTGAACGTTCTTTCCCTGCCGAACTCTATTTTGTGAACAGGGAGTCAGGAGGTCGAAGGAGTAGTAGAATTACTTTTATTGTTGAGCCTGGCACAACCGTTGTTGACCTAAATGAAAATGTTCTTGTGACAGGAGGGTCTCTTAACCAAGAGTTGAGGAATTACATAAATGAAATAGAAGCCTATTGGAAATCCATATCCACAGACACACTCGCAAACCTGAAAGATATGGCAATGGCAAAAGTGTTTGCAGATGAAACTGCAAATGCAAAAGAAACTACTACTCTGAAAGAGAGTATAAAACTTAAGTCAAAGAAAGTTTTCAAAGAAAATGCTAATAATGGTCTTGGCGAATACATATTAATAACAGCAACCCAAGACTGGTCGCCAGATGAATGGAACGAGGCAACACAACTTCTTGATGAGGAGCAAAGGGACTTAGAAGCAATCAGAAACATCACAAGCAGAATGGATCGGTTAAGAAATACCTGGGAGGGAACACAATTCGTTGACCTGGAAGGGAAGAGCGTTGACGGGCAACCTATGAAGTTGTCAGACTATGTGGGTAAAGGGGAGTTTGTGATTGCAGATATATGGTCGAGCTGGTGCGGATTTTGTATTATTGAGGCAAGAGAGACTCTTATCCCATTATATCATAAGTACAGCGACAATCCTAATGTAAAGATCATAGGCATTGCCCTTGATGACGTAAAGGAAATGGCAAAGAAAATGGATATACCATGGGATCAGCTAATGGATTGTGATAAAGTTCTGGGGAAGTATGCCATAAACGCTATTCCGGAAATAATCCTATTTGGTCCTGACGGCACTATCTTGAACCGTCATTTGAGGGGAGAAGAGGTGGAGGAGAAACTAAAAGCTGCGATGAACGCAAGTAACTAAATCTTTTCATAGAAATAATGAACTATATACCTTAAACATTATGGAATTGGAGTTGAAAGAAAAGCGTGCTGACTTCCGCAGGAAGCCGGATTGGCTCAAAATAAAATTGCCGAGGGGATTCAAGACAAGTCAAGTGATCGGATTGCTTAACGAGAAGAACCTCCATACAATCTGTTCAAGCGGGATGTGTCCTAACAGAGCGGAATGTTGGGGCAACGGCACCGCCACATTTATGATCGGTGGGAATATATGTACCCGGAACTGTAAATTTTGCAATGTGCCAACGGGAAAACCTCTTCCTCTTGAAGAGAGGGAATTAGATGAGATAGTGGATTCCATAAAGCAGTTGAAGCTGCGCCACGTCGTGATAACCTCTGTTGACCGTGATGATTTGCCTGATTTAGGAGCCGGTCATTGGGCAAAGATGATCAGGAGAATCAAAGAGAGATGTCCGGGCGTGACTATGGAGGTGCTTATACCCGATTTCCAGGGGAGGTTGGAGCTTGTGGATATGGTTATAGATGAAAAGCCGGACGTTATCTCTCACAACCTTGAGACAGTGCGTCGTCTGACTCCGGTAGTGCGTACCTTCGCAACCTATGACAATTCCCTTGCTGTGATTCGCCATATAGCCGAGCGAGGGATAAGGAGCAAGTCGGGTATTATGCTTGGTCTTGGAGAAACAAGGGAGGAGATTCTTCAGACTATGGATGATCTTTTGGCTGTGGGATGTGAGGTAATGACCATAGGGCAGTATCTACAGCCCACTAAGCAGAATTATCCCTTGCAGGATTACATACATCCTGATGTGTTTGCCGAATATGGGGAGATAGGGAGAAAGAAGGGTTTTCGGCATATTGAGAGCAGTCCGATGGTAAGGTCAAGCTACCACGCAGAACGTCACGTGAAGTGATTAAGATTCGCTATGTGAAATGAGCAAGATTACAGTCAGAGATTTGGGAGTTATGGCGTATGATGAGGCTTGGAAGCTTCAGCATACGCTTTTCGATGCTATGATATCGGCTAAGAAAGAGCATAGAGAGACAAGTGACGAGTATATTTTGATTGTTGAGCATCCTCCGGTGATAACCTTGGGCAAACACGCCAAGACATCGAATTTGCTCCTTTCAGATGAGGAGTTGGCAAAGAGAGGCGTGGAGTACAGACGAAT
>CAMWIF010000226.1 GCA_947174225.1 uncultured Porphyromonadaceae bacterium
GTGAAATGGCTTGGCACTTTCGGTGGCATACTCGCCATTCTCGGTGTGATAGCCGCTCCCATCACAACAGGCGACACCGCAATGCGCAGTCTACGCCTTATCATAGCAGATTCCATCGGTCTTCAGCAGAAGAAGTTCCTGAAGCGTCTCCTTGTAACGCTCCCTATAGTAGGTGTAAGCTATATGCTTATCAATATCAATTTCGATATTCTCTGGAGATATTTCGCGTGGTGCAACCAGACCCTCTCTATCTTCACTCTCTGGGCGTGCAGCGTCTACCTTGCCCGCTATCGTAAGGCATACCTCATCACTATGATTCCGGCTATGTTTATGACTATGCTTTGCGTCACATTCATATGCTATGCACCATTGGGAGCGTATGTGGAAGGTGTAGGCATGCCATTGGCTTATAGTGAGATAATCGGCTTCATTGCAATGATTGTATGCACTGCATTCTTCTTCCAGTGGAGACGTTCCCTCTCAGCTACCTCTATGCTCGCTGAAGATTAATCCAGCTCGCAAGAAAGCTTAAATCCACTCTAAAGATTAATCCAACTCACAACAGCTTAATCCTGTTTATATGAGGCTTAAGCGACTTGTAAAATGTCAAAGGAGGCTACGACTTTCGGGTCGTAGCCTCCTTATTTTATGATTTTGTGATACTAAATTTACTTCAAAATTATCTTATGGCTTTTACCATTGACAACTACGACATAAACTCCGCTCTGCAAAGGATAGAAGTCGTCTCCAGTTGAGATCTGCGATACGGCTACATTACCAGTCATATTGTAAATGTTTACAGACTCTCCTGATATAGTCTTTACTCTTATACCCCCGTCAATAAGAATGATCTCTGCGGACATCTCTTCCTCCAGCTCCTCAACTCCGCTGAACGGCTCGATTGTCACTCCGGCATCTTCCATCGCTTCACCCTTGCCGTTAGCTCCCGAAGCGATACCGTTAAACAACTTCACATAGCCACCATCAAACTGACCAATGGCATCGCCTATCTTAACTCTTATCTCTAATAGCATGTCAGAGGGAGAAAGAGTATACAATGAAGAGGAGAAGACCATCACACGGTAAATAGATTCTCCTAATTTTATAGAATTAATCATATGACTATCATCCTGTGCCGAACCGAGAATAATATTGTCTACTTCAAGACCTCTCGGCAGTGTGAGGTCGAATTGCATAGCTGTATAAAGCATATCCGTGTCGAGGCGAACCGGAATGACAGCTATGCCCGATTCCTCAAAGCGAATCTCACCAAGCACGAGTACCTCATTCGGAGAACGTGTGTTCATAGCGGCACGGGCACGGCTCACACTCTCCGGTGTCTGGGTAAGTACAAGGTCTACAGTCTTCGTCACGTCTACGATGTTAATCTTACCATTTCTATCCACATCGGCACGATCAACGACAAAGCCAACAGGGTTACGTTCAAGTATATAATTGACAGTCAATACCACATCATTGATAGCAATATTGCCATCGTTATCAGCATCTCCGTAAAGAGTGTCAGTCACGATTACTTCGCAGGTAGCAGTAAGACCGCTCTCGGTATCTTTCACGGTTATAATTGCGTTACCCGGCTTTATGCAGGTTACCAACCCCTCACTGCTTACAGTTGCAATAGAAGTATCTGACGAAGTCCATTCAAGGTTAACCGGATCAGCATCCGAGGGGGAGTAAGTAGCCACTAAGGTCGCTTCCCTACCCTTCTCAACTGTAAGCTCTTCCGTATTAAGGACAAGCGACTTGACATAATTGGTAATTACGAGTGGCAGTTTATCGGACACAGCGCCACAGACAGCAGTAATTTCGACATTACCGGCTTTCTTAGCAGTAACTTTACCGTTACTGTCAACCGTCGCTACCTCTGCATTAGAACTGCTCCAGATGACTGTCTTATCCGTCGTTAGCTCCGGTAAGACCACCGCGCTTAGAGCAAGCGATTCTCCCACGTTAAGAGTTGAGGACTGAGGCGTTGTAATCGCAACCGATGTGGCAGGAGTAGGCTCGACAGTCACCTTAGTAGTCGCTGTCTTTCCATTAGCAGAGGTAGCAGTGATAATGGCACTACCGACCTTTACAGCTGTAACGACACCGGAAGAAGATACCGTGGCTATAGAAGTGTCCGATGATGTCCACGTCACTTTCTTGTTCGTTGCATTTGTCGGATTGAAGGTCACTGCCAAAGCAGCGGTCTGAGTAGCTTGTAAAGTCACCTCTGGCTTATCAAGCGCAATGGATGTAACAACGACCTCAGGAATAGCTGCCACATAACTTTTGTCACGCACATCTATACCTTTGGCACCATCTGACATAAGAGTTTCTTTAAAGCTTATTTCACCACCTTCGAAATTATCGGCAACCACTACGTTGAAAGTAATTAAGTTTTTAGTGTCTAATAACTCATATCCGCTATTCGAATACACAATAAAACGATAACTACCATTTGATACATCTTTCACACTAATTGTGTGACTATCTTTCTTATCATATGTAGTTTCTGATTTTACTGTCACCCCGTAATTTTTAGCAGGATCACCTGCTAAAGCTAATCCGTCAGGAAGATACATATCAAATTGTATCGCTCTATAAATGTGTCCATTATCAATGGATATATGCACTGTCTGCGTATTTCCGGGGGTAAACGTAAGCTCAGACTTACTGATCATAATTTCGGCATTTTCCTGACCCAAAGAGGCAGAGCCGACTTCAGAAATCTTGGCTGCTCCGGATAATGGCGAGGTAGAGGCACCATAAAGCTCTGCACAACCTTCATGGACATATACATTCATCGTAGATACGTCTATCCCCTCAAAGCTATCCCCTCCTGCGAGTACCGGTGCTTCATAAGCATCACAATAAAAGTTTGTGAGCGACGTACAACCCTCAAATGCGCTTGCGTCGATAGTCTTCAACGTTATAGGCAAATAAATGGAGTTGAGCTTGGAACAATCTTTGAAAGCAGAAGCAGCAATGTGCTCAATGCAATTATTTATTCTGACAACTGTCAACTTATCTGTCCACGCATTGACCGGAGTGAAAGCCCCTTCGGCAATTTTAGTCACCACATAGTCCACTCCGTTGCTCTTGAAATAGCCCGGTATGATAATTTCCGACTTTGAGGGAGTATGCCCGTCTACGAGTTCTGCGGTTTGGTCATCATAAAGATTATAGATGAGTTGGTAGGTATCTTTCCATGTACCAACAAGGTTAGCAGCCGATAAGCATAAGGGCGCAGCTCCGGCAAATAACAACATCAGGCATCGCAATACCATATACCTGAGGCTTCTGATGTGAGGTGTCATAAACTTTTGGTTATAAAAATTAGGGTTATTAAATGAATTTTGGTTATACGGAACGCATTGTTATAGCAACATTATAGCAACATACTGTCATATAAAGCAGTTGCCATGTGAAGCAAAATATATGTCTGTGAAGCACAGTATATATCTATCGTCATCGAATAAAAAAGAGGAATCGCCGTCCACGGAATAGACGGCAAGCCAATTAAAAAGAATGCCAAATTACTTATAGGAAACGGAAGTAAGCCTATAATCAAATCAGGGAACTTTACTCTTTTAACGATAATATGCCACAAACATACCCCAATTTTCTCAAACCACAAAATCGAAATATAACAAAAGCCTCAATTAAACCCATATTATGCCAAATAGCACAATAAATCTAATTAAACATACTACACAGCACAACGTGGCGGTAGGATAACTTATCCTTAAAATTATTAATCGTCCTTATAGCGATCAACTGTCTTTGATGCCCATTCCTTCATCGTCTTACGCAGTGACACCGGAGACCTCACTTCTATCAGCGGTCCTGCCTGAAGCAATTTCATTATGAAGTCATAGGTAGGTGAAAGATACAAGCCGAAGTCGGCATAAGCACCCCAATCTTTGATCAACCTTTGGCTATGGTGTAATGGCAAAGAATTTAGATAATGCTTATGATCCTCGTAGGCACGGACGACAATCTCTTCCGGACTCACATCGCTGCCAATCACAATTCCATATTTCATTGAGAAAAACTCCTCTGCCGAAAAGTCCTTTGGAAGTTTGAAACTATCCTCAGTGATCTTTACCCCCTCTATTCGGTCAAGGCCATAGATTTTTATTTCACCCCGGTTATTGCGTCCAAGCATATACCAACGATTCTCAAAAAACTTGACACAATACGGTTCTATGGTAAAAGTATAACCATAAGGTGTCGTGAAAGGCTTATAGGTGATTTCCACTACCCTATTTTCTCTCATCGCTTCCAGAATAGTAACCAGATGATCGCGTCCGGAGGGAATTTCATCTACAATGATACGTCCTTTGAGCGAAAGATTCTCACCTATTACATTACCCACGGCAAATGAATCAAGCATCCACTTCTTAAGCTTGTCATCGTTTATATCCTCCGGATTCTCTATATAATACAGATAGCCTCCCGCTCTCTGGCAGGAAATGATTATACCGAATTGTGAGAACACGGCATCTTTCCATCTGTTGAACGTTATGCGGTGAAGGGGCTTACCGTCGCTCAAATCCCTGTTACGTTCCCAACGCTCGGAAAGTTCCTTATAGGAAATTCTCCCTGCCCGACGAATGGTATCAATAAGCCAAGTATATTTTTGCAGTTGTTCCATATTCCGTTACTTTCAACCGCAAATTTACAAATTTATTTTGGGTTTCAGACCTTTTGCCCACAGAGCAGATGAAATCCAGCAGATTTCATCTGCCTCCTCACGTAGAATTCCACCCTATAACCCCTCCAATCACTCCACCAAATATTCCACCGGTGTAGGATATACACGTATTCATACTTACACGATAAACCCAGAAACGAAATTCGCCTCACCGCGAAACTTCTCGTAACCATTCCAAAGATTAATAAGCACCTCTTGGAATA
>CAMWIF010000227.1 GCA_947174225.1 uncultured Porphyromonadaceae bacterium
GGAGAGATTGAGGAGCGGTATTTCTGGGTAGGCTTTCAGGGACGGAGGGGCGGAGAGACGGGGGCAGGCATTCTGAGGAGCCTTTCAGGGATGGAGAGACGGTATTTTGGGGAGGAGACGGGCGATTGCTGTGGGAGGGATAGTAAAAAGTAGGCTGGGATATTTGGGGTATCCGAGCCTACTTCTATGTTTGAAAATCTTTGTTGAAAATCAGACGAGTTTGCGGTAGCGGATACGGTGGGGAGTTACGTTGCCGTCGCGTTTCTTCTTGTATTCCTCGTAGTCGGAGTAAGAACCCTCATAGAAGGTGACTTTACTGTCTCCCTCGAATGCGAGGATATGTGTGGCGATGCGGTCGAGGAACCAGCGGTCGTGGCTTACCACTACTGCACATCCGGCAAAGTTCTCAAGACCCTCTTCCAAAGCACGGAGGGTGTTCACGTCGATGTCGTTGGTCGGCTCATCGAGGAGCAGCACGTTGCCCTCCTCTTTGAGAGCCATAGCGAGATGGAGACGGTTGCGCTCACCGCCGGATAGCACACCAATCTTCTTCTCCTGGTCGGCACCTGTGAAGTTGAACTTGGAGAGGTAGGCACGAGCATTCATATCGCGTCCGCCCATACGGAATGAATCGACACCCTGAGAGATGACCTCATAAACTGATTTCTCAGGTGAGAGATCCTTATGGTTCTGGTCAACGTAAGCTATCTTCACGGTATCGCCAACTTCAAATTCGCCCTTGTCTTGTTTCTCCAAGCCCATAATGAGGCGGAAAAGGGTGGTTTTGCCGGCACCGTTGGGACCGATTACACCGACAATGCCGTTGGGAGGAAGCATAAAGTTGAGGTCGTCAAAGAGGTTCTTGTCGTCATAAGCCTTAGCAAGGTGCTGCGCTTCAATCACCTTGTTGCCGAGACGCGGACCGTTGGGGATGAAGATCTCAAGTTTCTCCTCACGCTGCTTCTGGTCTTCATTAAGGAGACGGTCGTAGCTTGAAAGACGAGCCTTGCCCTTTGCCTGACGAGCCTTCGGAGCCATACGTACCCATTCAAGCTCACGTTCAAGAGTCTTGCGACGTTTGCTTGCCTGCTTCTCCTCCTGAGCCATACGTTTGGTCTTCTGGTCAAGCCAAGAGCTGTAGTTACCTTTCCAGGGGATACCTTCGCCACGGTCGAGTTCAAGAATCCAGCCTGCCACGTGGTCGAGGAAATAGCGGTCGTGGGTGACGGCGATAACTGTACCGGGATACTGCTGGAGATGCTGCTCAAGCCAGTCGATACTTTCTGCATCGAGGTGGTTGGTAGGCTCGTCGAGAAGGAGGATGTCGGGCTGCTGAAGGAGCAGACGGCAGAGAGCCACGCGGCGGCGTTCACCGCCTGAGAGCACTGCAATCTTCTTGTCGTCGGGTGGACAGCGGAGCGCGTCCATTGCACGTTCAAGCTTATTGTCGATGTTCCAAGCGTCGCAGGCATCAAGTTTGTCCTGAAGCTCTGCCTGGCGGTTGATGAGCGCGTCCATCTTGTCGGGGTTTTCAAGTACCTCGGGGTCAGCGAAGGCATTGTTTACCTCGTCGTATTCACGGAGAAGGTCCATTACGGGCTGTACGCCTTCCTGCACCACTTCGCGCACAGTCTTGTCGGGGTCGAGCTTCGGATCCTGCTCAAGGTAGCCTACGGAATAACCGGGGGAGAAGACCACGTTGCCCTGATAGTTCTTATCGATTCCGGCGATGATTTTCAGGAGTGTGGATTTACCTGAACCGTTGAGACCGATGATGCCGATTTTGGCACCATAGAAGAAGGAGAGGTATATGTCTTTGAGGATTTGTCGCTGTGGGGGTATGATTTTGCTCACACCCACCATTGAGAATATAATTTTTTTGTCGTCAGCCATTTTTTTTGTTTAAGGTTTTTAGGGTTTAGGGAGAGAGGGTAAGGGGTTTAAGGGGATTAAAGGAGAGAAGTGGTAAGGAGGTTTATGGAGGTAAGAGGGGGTTAGGGTTTGGGGGCGGCTTTTGTGCGGTAGTCACAGTTTACCTTTCCCTTGGCTATGTTGGCGAGTTTGGTGCGGATC
Organism: uncultured Porphyromonadaceae bacterium; assembly: GCA_947174225.1. Taxonomy (GTDB): domain Bacteria; phylum Bacteroidota; class Bacteroidia; order Bacteroidales; family Muribaculaceae; genus Lepagella. The sequence goes on from CAMWIF010000227.1 coordinate 2,074, forward strand.
AGCTGCTTGCGGATGGGGGATACACGGTCGGTGTAGACGGTGCCGAGCAGGTGGTCGAACTCGTGTTGTATGATACGGGAGGCAAATCCTTTGAACTCTTCTTCGTGCTCTTGGAAATTCTCGTCGAGCCAATTGAGACGGATGTGTTCGTGACGCTTCACCGGTTCTGAAAGTCCGGGAAGTGAGAGACAACCTTCCTCTCGGGTTACGGGCGCTTCGTCTTCAATCACTTCAAGTTCCGGATTGATCATAGCGAATTTCAGATCTTTACATTCCGGGAAACGGTCGGCTAAAACCGAGCCGTCGATTACGACAAGGGCAATGGCTTTGCCAATCTGAGGGGCAGCGAGGCCAACACCGTCGGAATGGTACATTGTCTCAAACATATCGCTGACGAGCTGCTGAAGCTCAGGATAATCGGGTTCTATGTCTTCTGCTTCTTTTCGGAGCACAGGGTGTCCGTAGAGATAAATCGGTAAAATCATATATTTTTAATGGATTTGACTATATGAAGTCCATAATATGCTTAGTGTTGTCTGAGGATAGAATCCTTTCAGACACTACAAAATTAGTGAAAAGTAATGACACTACCAATATTATTGCTAAAACACTATAATTATTGCTTGTGAATCAATGGGAGGATTGTTGGGCAAATGATGACGTGGATAGGGGGTATTGGCAATTCGGGAATTGGGGGTAATTGTTGATGGGGATTATTTAGGAGGGGGTGGTACGGAATGAAAATATAAGTCGGTACAAAATTGGTGTTGTCGCATACTCCTAAGCGAGATATGCGGAATGAGGGATTGTCGCTGAAGGAGATAGCGGTGATGTTGAAGATTTCGAAGACGAGTGTGGTGAGATTGATGAAAAAGTTGTAAATTTGTAATCTAAACAGTTGATAATATGATTCCGGAAAGAATAGAGCCGTCACGTGATGAAGTTATTATGGGCTTTGTGGCTAACTGTATCCAGTGGGCTGCGGATGAGGCTCATACCGATTATCTTAAAATGTTCCAGAGAATGGACAAAGTAGGATTGATAGAAAATTATCTTATGGCTTGTTATGATACACTCCATTGTGAAAGTCGTCAAAACATCACTCGTGATGTGATGGAAACTCTTGAATTGTGGGAGAAAAATGAGACGAGATGAATAGAGATGTAATAGAAGTTTACCACGCAGGAGTTGACATCGTGAAATTTCCAGATGTTATGAGAGGAAGGCCGGAGCTTGATTTCGGACAGGGATTTTATGTGACAGATATTTATCCTCAGGCTGTAAATTGGGCTACCAAGAAGGCTGTCAAGATGAAGTGTACAGGTATCATTAACAAATATGTGTTGCATAAAGCGGATTACCTCGCATCGGCAAATTGTAATTACAAGATATTTTCAGCTTATGATGATGAATGGCTTGACTTTGTTATAGGCAATCGTATGGGACAACGATTATGGGAAAAGTACAACTATATTGAGGGGGGCATTGCCGATGACCGTGTGACTGATACAATTGACCTCTATTTTGGTGGTTATATAGATAAGGCGGAAGCTATAAGACGACTTAAGTTACTTGTGCCAAACAATCAAATCTGTCTGCATAGTCAGGGGCTGTTAGACAAATATTTAAAATTTTCAGGTTTCATTGAGATTTAATTTATAGATTATGGAAGAAGCAAGAAGAATAGCGGAAAATACTTTGCGTTCCGGAAGAATAGGACGTATTGTATGTAAGATAGCAGAAAAACTAAATATAAATCTTATTGAGGCGATGCGTCGATTCTATGAGAGCAATACTTGTAAGCAGTTTCAAGATCGTAGAGGAGACCTGTATCTTCAAGGGGATTTATATGTGGTTGCGGAATTTTTGGATGAGATAGGGGAGATATAGTAAATGTAGAATCGGAAAGGATGTTATTTTAGAGACCGGGGAAAAGAGAAGTTTGGAAGGGTGTCTTTTTCATTGACTTGATTTTTGTTACGAAAACATCATCAAATTTATACAAGTAACCCTTTGGTAATGTTACGGTCTCCATAAGTAATTGAGCTTAATTATTGATTCAAGGGCTTTTCGGGCATAGATAGCTGAAGTCAGCGGTTCGGTATATGCTCGATTCTCTGTAATGGCACAGTACTCATGGATTTGTGAGAGTGCCGGTATATCTTTAAGGTAGTCGAAGTTCTGCATAAGTAATCAACTGTTGATAAGTTTAAATTTTTGTCGTGTAAGCTCTATTTCCCGAGTCAATTCTTCTTTGGTAGGCATTATAAGATTATACTTTGCTGAAAATACACCAATGTCTTTTCGGTCTCCAAGGGTATATTCGATCACGGTATCATTCTTCTCAGAGCATAGTATAATTCCGATTGTCGGATTGTCATCGGGTTGGCAGATATCTCTGTTGTAATAATTAACGTAGAGTTGCATTTGACCAACATCGCTATAATCCACTTTTTTCATTTTTAAATCAATTATGACGTAACTGTGGGTTAAGACATTATAAAACACCAAGTCGGGATAAAAGTGTTGTCCATCAATAGTTATGCGTTTTTGTCTACCTATAAAGGCAAACCCACGTCCTAATTCCAATAGGAATTCTTCGAGATGGGTAATGAGTGCAGCTTCGAGTTCGCTTTCTCGCCACACAACGTCTTCTTTGGCACCGATAAATTCAAGAATGAATGGATCGTGCAATGTCAGGGGATCGAACTTTTCTGGTCTTGTCGGAAGATTCTTCTTTATCAGATCTTCTACTTCTGAGGAATCGCGATGGGTAGACAATAATCGCTCGTAATATTGTGTGGCTATCTGTCTTTCAAGTTGGCGTACACTCCATGT
>CAMWIF010000228.1 GCA_947174225.1 uncultured Porphyromonadaceae bacterium
ACTTTCAAATGGGAGCTTATCAGCGAGCTTGAGGACGGTCATATCACCACTTACACGCAGGGTGCGTTCACCGACCTCTGTCGTGGGCCCCACATCCCCAACACGGCTCCCATCAAGGCTGTGAAGATACTGTCGTTGGCAGGTGCATATTGGAGAGGCGACGAGAAGCGTAACCAGCTCGTGAGAGTATATGGCATCACCTTCCCAAAGAAGAAGATGCTTGATGAGTATCTGACCCTGCTTGAGGAGGCTAAGAAGCGCGACCACCGCAAGCTCGGTAAGGAGATGGAGCTTTTCACATTCTCACAGACTGTTGGTCAGGGTCTGCCTCTATGGCTTCCGAAGGGTGCCGCTCTGCGCGACCGTCTGGAGCAGTTCCTCCGCAAGATCCAGAAAAAGTATGGTTATCTCCAGGTAATCACTCCGCATATCGGCAACAAGGCTCTCTACGTGACCTCAGGCCACTGGGCAAAATATGGCAAGGATTCTTTCCAGCCTATCCATACCCCTGAGGAGGGTGAGGAGTATATGCTCAAGCCGATGAACTGTCCTCACCACTGCGAGATCTACAAGTCGAGCCCGCGCAGCTATCGCGACCTTCCGATGCGTCTTGCCGAGTTTGGCACCGTATATCGCTATGAGCAGAGCGGTGAGCTTCATGGTCTGACCCGTGTGCGAGGATTTACTCAGGATGATGCCCATATCTTCTGTGCTCCGGAGCAGATAAAGGGAGAGTTCCTGAAGGTGATGGATATTATCCTCTATATCTTCAAGACACTCGACTTCAAGAACTATGAGGTTCAGATTTCACTCCGCGACCCCAAGAACAAAGAGAAGTATATAGGCTCCGACGAGAACTGGCACCTTGCCGAGAACGCCATCATCGAGGCTTGTGCCGAGAAGGGTATCAAGGCAAAGCAGGTAGAGGGTGAGGCAGCCTTCTACGGGCCGAAACTCGACTTTATGGTGAAAGACGCTATCGGACGTCGCTGGCAGCTCGGAACAATTCAGGTAGACTACAACCTTCCCGAACGTTTCGGTCTTGAATTTACCGGCAGCGACAACCAGAAGCATCGTCCCGTCATGATTCACCGTGCGCCTTTCGGCTCTATGGAGCGTTTCGTGGCTGTGCTGCTTGAGCACACCGCCGGCAAACTTCCTCTCTGGCTAATACCGGAGCAGGCTGTAGTGCTTCCGATCAGCGAGAAATACAATGCCTATGGCCGTAAGGTTGTGGAGCAGTTGGATGAGCTGGGCGTAAGGGCATTCATTGACGACCGCAACGAGAAGATCGGAAAGAAAATCAGGGATAACGAACTTAAAAAAGTGCCTTATTTGCTCATCGTGGGCGAAAAAGAGGCGGAAAATGATGAAGTTTCTGTAAGAAAACAGGGCGAAGGTGATAAAGGTACGATGAAAATTGTTAACTTTGCAGCCGAATTGAATGCAGAAGTGGATTCAATGATAAAATAACCACAAAAAACAACGAAAGCTGCCTACGAATACAGGCAAAAACTGAATGGAGAAAAAACCACAATTCACAGGTCCGCGCCGCCCCGCCGGGGGAGCACCCCGTCCGCCACGTCCCGCTGCTCCTGCCCCGCAGCAAGCTGCCAAAGGAGCACGTAAAGGGAACGACCGCAACAGCAAGGACCCCTATGTAATCAACGAACACATCCGTGCTAAGGAAGTGCGACTGGTTGGCGACAATGTAGAGCAGGGCATCTACCCGATGGACAAAGCTCTCCGCATTGCCGAGAAAATGGAGCTCGACCTCATCGAGATCTCACCCAATGCAGAGCCGCCGGTGTGCAGAATTCTGGATTATCAGAAATTCCTCTATCAGCAGAAGAAACGCCAGAAGGAGCAGAAGCAGAAAGCTGCGAAAGTGGTGGTGAAGGAGATTCGTTTCGGTCCGCAGACTGACGATCACGACTACAACTTCATGCTTAAGCACGCCATCGGATTCCTCAAAGAGGGCTCAAAGGTGAAGGCTTATGTATTCTTCAGAGGTCGTTCGATTCTTTTCAAGGAGCAGGGTGAGGTGTTGCTGCTTCGCTTTGCCAATGACCTTGAGGAATACGGCAAGGTAGAGATGATGCCTGTGCTTGAAGGGAAGCGCATGATAATTATGATTTCTCCCCTTAAAGCCGCTCCCAAGAAGGATAAGCCTGAAAAGGAGCGTCCTGCCAAGGGTGGAGAAGGCAAGGCAGCTCAAGAACCGGTAAACAAGTCGGAAGAGGCTAAGGCTTCGGATGATAAAGAATAAAAATTGACAGAGACCGTAGGCACAACGTGCCGAGGTGAAAATTCAAACAACTAAATTTTTAAAAAATGCCAAAGGTAAAAACCAATGCCGCGTCAAAGAAGCGTTTCGCGCTCACCGGCACAGGGAAGATCAAAAGAAAGCACGCTTATCACAGCCACATTCTGACCAAGAAGTCGAAAAAGCGTAAGAGAAATCTTGACCACACCACCACAGTAGCCGGCGCTAACGTGAAGGCTGTGAAGGAGCTTCTCAATCTCCGCTAATCTATTTCTTCCCAATCATTTTTATCATTCAATTTATTAACCGAATGTAGAGCCCCGCAAGAGCTGAATAAAATGGCCGCTCACATTCAAAAACTGAACAAAAATGCCAAGATCAGTCAATCATGTAGCCTCAAGAGCTAAAAGAAAGAAAATACTCAAACTTACCCGTGGTTACTATGGCAGCCGCCGCAATGTGTGGACCGTAGCGAAAAACACATGGGAGAAGGGTCTTACCTATGCTTACCGCGACCGTAAGCAGAAAAAGCGCAACTTCCGCGCTCTCTGGATCCAGCGTATCAACGCTGCCGCCCGTATGGAGGATCTTTCCTACAGCAAGCTCATGGGTCTTATCCACAAAGCAGGTATCGAAATCAACCGTAAGGTTCTCGCTGACCTCGCTATGAACAATCCCGAGGCTTTCAAGGCTATCGTAGACAAAGTGAAATAAATTTTTCATAAGCCACGATAAAGTAATCGGCTTGATTCCAAATTTGGAGTCAAGCCGATTTTATTTATAAGCCCTATGCCGAGCAGACTAGGGCTTATGAGAATCTTTTAATCGTCGAGATGACGTGGAGCGAAGAGGATTGTGACGATACCTCCGATAAGCATCACGGCAATTGAAACGATAAGCACAAGGGTCGTGCCTCCAGCTTTAAGCAGCACGGGAATGCAGAACACACCCAGCACAGCTCCTATCTTGCCGATTGATGCCGCAAGTCCTGAGCCTTGACCACGTACCTCCACCGGATATACTTTGGCAGGGAGAACGTAGGTCATAAGATGAGGACCCATATTGAGGAACAGCTCGAATGCCATGAATGCTCCGATTGAGAGCCATTTTGAAAGACCGTAGTGATAGGAATAGAGCAGTACAGCAAGCGAGATAGCACTGAGGAAGAATCCTAACCATTGTATCTTGCCACCTTTCATCTTGTTGATAAGGAATAGTCCAAGCACAAAACCGGGAAGCATTATACAGGAGATAAGAAATGTAACCTCTACAGAGTTGGCTACGTGGAGCAGCTTCGACTCACCGGGTTCTACGTGCTCGATACCGAGAGCCATCACGAGGATTGGCAGGAACACTCCGATGCCATATACTCCAAGCCCCTCGCATGCCCAAGGTATTCCGGTGAAGATGACGTTACGCCAGTTTTTCTTCATAAACTCCCAATTTGAGATCTTTGCTGCCGGCTTAACTTGAGGTTTCGCAACGGGAGGAGCCACGTTGACATCATTGCCAAGAAAATTATGGACGTCTATCTCTGCTTGCTTCATATCGCCATGTCCGGCAAGCCATGTTGGGCTTTCCCAGAAGTGAATGCGTGTGACGAACATCAGTCCTGAGATCACAATCATAATCCAAAGGAGCTGTGGCCATAGATTGGCATCAGTCCAGTCCTTTACAATAAGGTAGCAGATGCCGGCTACCACAATGTTGCCCAAAGCACTTGCAGCCTTTGCCCCGCCTACCATTATGAATTTCCACTTGGCTGGCATAAGCTCCGAAATATAATCAGAGTCGAGACTATACTCACCGCCGATTCCGAAACCCATCACGAAGAGGGAAACTACCAAAACAGTGACGTTAGGAAAAATCAGGGCTGCTATCGAGGCTGCACATATGATAATAGGGCAGAGGCGGAAAAACTTGATGTAGCCGTATTCATCAGATAACCGACCGAACACTACTGACCCGAACACGATGCCGATAAGGTCCATCGCACCGATAAGACCCTGCATAAAAGAGCTGAGTTCGGGATGGGCGTTTATCTGGTAAAGAGGTATGATGATCGACACGAGAGTTGCAAGACCCGTTCCGATGAGCTGACCAAGGGAGGCAACCGTCGTAATCCAATAGTGACGCCATGTCAAGGGGGCATTGTTGATAGTGTAACTCATATTATAACGTTTTATAATAAGTCAGCCGGGCGAAATGACCCGGCTGCCATAAGATATTGTGTAAAATTAATTAGCTGTCTTTGGTTGGAAGAACTTATAAGCCGGGAGAAGGAAAATCCAAGTGCCGAGGCAGAAAGGACCGGTAAGTGTAGGAAGTCCCATCGGAGCAAAGAAAGCATTCATTGCAGCCTGGATGAAGACGGTGGCAATCGTGCCGAAAACTGTCCATAAGGCGGCTCTCCAAGAGAAATTGCAGAAAGTAGCACCGAGTGCGATGGCTGTCAAGACTGCTGAGAAGCCGTAAAGACCGTTGGCAACGTCAACGCCGGGAGCCTTCCAAAGCAGTGCGATTGCAAGAGCTATGGCTGAACCTATAGCTGCCCACAATGCCGCTCTCCATGAGCTTACTGCGAGTCCGGCGAGGAAGAATACGCCTGTCACCCAAGACTTGATAAGGAATACCTGAGAG
>CAMWIF010000229.1 GCA_947174225.1 uncultured Porphyromonadaceae bacterium
TTGAACCGCTTAAATGTTAACTGAACCGTCAAAATCCAAAATGTACCGACTTCATTTTTCAAAGTGAACCGCCTTGTATAAGAGTCTTAAAGTTTGTCTACGGGTGAAAATCCTCTCCCACAATATCAAGCCATCCCTCTCCAAAAAGGAGCGAAGCACCGACAAGAAAATTGCACAGATTGCCAAAGCAACAAACTCTACAAAGGCATTTTGCAAAATAATCATTCATAAATTTGTCAGATTTGCAAAAATTGAATAACTTTGCAAAGAATTTAGGTTTTAAGGAATCGTAAAAATAAGCTGTTAAAAGTTATTTTTGGAGATTCCAAAGTTTATACAGGTAAATTGAATTAAATATATGTCTGATAGTAGAAGACTATATTTCACAAAGATGCACGGAGCCGGCAACGATTATGTATATATCGATGCCCTTGCATCACCCACCTCGGTTGATTTAAAGAGTATAGACCTTCCGGAATTGGCGAGAAGGATAAGCGATAGACATTTCGGCGTTGGCGGCGACGGGTTGATAGCCATACTTCCCTCCGCAAACGCCGATTTTCGTATGAGGATGTTTAATGCTGATGGCTCTGAGGCTCAGATGTGTGGCAACGGTACAAGATGTGTTGCCAAGTATCTATATGATAAGGGCTTTACTGATAAGACCACATTTTCCCTCGAAACCTTAGCCGGCATTAAGATACTGCATCTTTATGTGAAAGATGGTAAGGTTGAGAGCGTCACGGTGGATATGGGTGTGGCACATCTGCTACGCGGTGAGATACCGGTCACCGGCGATAAGGATACGGTTATGATTGATGAACGGATCATTGCCGACGACCGGGTGTTCGAAATAACTGCCGTAAATATGGGCAATCCGCACGGTGTGATTTTTACAGATGAAATCACCGACAGGCTCATTCATCATTATGGCAGGATGCTTGAGACATCTGATATTTGGCCTGAGCGGGCTAATATCGAATTTGTCAAGGTGATTTCACCGAAAAGATTGCAGATGCGTGTGTGGGAGCGCGGGTCGGGGGAAACTTTGGCTTGTGGCACCGGTGCGTGTGCCTCATTGGTGGCAGCCTATAAGAAAGGTCTTGCAGAGTCGGAAGCAACTTTGGAATTGCTTGGCGGTAACCTCCATATTAACTATGATACAGAGAACGGCCACGTTTATATGACCGGTCCCGCTGTTACAGTTGCCGATGGGGTGTATTATTATTAAGGTGTACTGGCAGTAATGTCAGAAAAAGATTTTAGATAGAATATGATTGAGGTAAACGATAATTTTCGACTTCTTCCGGTGTCATACCTTTTTTCCGAGGTGGGAAGAAGAGTTGCGGATTTTAAAGCTGCCCATCCTGATAGGGAGGTGATACGTATGGATATTGGTGATGTGACACGTCCGTTGTTTCCATGTGTGATAAAGGCTTTGCACGAAGCGGCTGATGAGCTTGCATGTCCGGAAAGCTTCCATGGTTATGGCCCGGAACAGGGATACTCTTTCCTAAGGGATGCTATAGCTCGCTATGATTATGCTGAGAATGGTATCCATATCGAGGCAAATGATATTTTCGTGAGCGACGGTGCCAAGAGTGACCTCGGTAATTTGGGAGATATTTTATCGAGAAAGTGTAAAGTGGCTGTTATGAACCCCGCTTATCCGGTATATGTTGACGACAATGTGATAGACGGGAGAGCCGGAGAACTGATCGAAAACCATTGGAGCAATCTTGTGTATCTTGAGTGTGATCCTGAAAACAATTTTCTTCCCTCACTGCCTGATGAGAAGGTGGATGTGATCTATCTTTGCTTTCCAAATAATCCTACCGGAGTGGCAATCAAGAAAGAGCAACTTAAGCTTTGGGTAGACTATGCGTTGGCAAATGGAAGTCTTATAATATATGATTCGGCTTATGAGTCTTTTGTAAGAGATACTGACACTGTAAAGTCGATATATGAGATTCCCGGAGCTGAAAAAGTAGCGATAGAGGTAAGAAGCTATTCGAAGACAGCCGGCTTTACCGGTCTCCGTTGCGGCTACACTGTAGTGCCCCATACATTGAAAGGGCTTTATGCCAATGGTGCGGAGGTAGAATTGAACACCTTGTGGAACCGCCGCCAAACCACTAAATTCAATGGTGCGTCCTATGTAGCCCAGAAGGGTGCGGCAGCCCTCTATACGGAGGAGGGTAGAGCTTCGATACGTGAGAATTCGGACTATTATCTTAAAAATGCCGCTATAATATTAAAGACTTTCAAGGAGATAGGGTTTAAGGCATTTGGAGGTGAGAATTCTCCCTATGTGTGGGTGTCGGCAGGAGATGGAAGTGACTCTTGGAGCCTTTTCAACCGTTTTTTGCAGGATTTCGGTTTCTCCACTACTCCCGGTTCCGGCTTCGGCTCGAAAGGGGAGGGGTATGTGCGTCTCACCGGTTTTAATAGCCGCGAGAACACTGTCAAGGCGATGGAGCGTCTGAAAGAGGCTTACAAAGGATAATTTCTGCAAAAGAAAATTTCTTAGAGGATGGTTTTCTTGTAAAGCATCTGATAAATGATGATGCCTCCTTGTAAGGCAAAGCATATGAACAGAGCAAATCATTTTGATAAAAGATAAACAACATATAATTAAATTTGTGTAATGTCAGATTTAAGATTTAAAAGTGTAGAAGAGGCAACTTCTCGAAAAGCCGTTAAGGTTGAGATTCCCAAGGAGAGGGTTGACAAGTATTATGCCGAGAAAGTGTTTAATCGCCAGAAGATGTTTGAGTATCTTCCCCGCACAACTTACGAGGCACTTGTTGACGCCATTGACAATAAGAAGCCTTTGAGTCGTGAGGTGGCTGACAGTGTGGCTGACGGAATGAAGCGTTGGGCAGTAGAACAAGGGGCACGTCATTACACCCACTGGTTCCAGCCTATGACCGGAGGCACAGCCGAGAAGCACGATGCCTTTATCGAGCACGACGGAAAAGGGGGTGTGGTGGAGACTTTCTCCGGTAAACTCCTTGTGCAGCAGGAGCCCGATGCTTCAAGTTTCCCGAATGGCGGTATCCGCAATACATTTGAGGCACGAGGCTATTCTGCATGGGACATCTCTTCTCCGGCTTTCATTGTAGACAATACACTATGTATTCCCACAATATTCATATCGTATACCGGTGAGAGTCTTGACTATAAGACTCCTTTGCTCAGGGCGTTGAATGCCGTTGACAAATCGGCTACACGTGTAGCCCGTTTCTTCGACGACGATGTGAAGCATGTGCTGTGCTATTTAGGTTGGGAACAGGAGTATTTCCTTGTTGATGAAGCTCTCTATGCCGCCCGTCCCGACCTGGTTCTTACCGGGCGTACCCTTATGGGGCATGAGAGTGCTAAGAACCAGCAGCTTGAAGACCACTATTTCGGAGCCATACCAAGTCGTGTGGAGGCTTTTATGCTTGATTTGGAGATTGAGTGTCACCGTCTGGGTATTCCTGCCAAGACACGCCACAACGAGGTGGCACCCAACCAGTTTGAGCTTGCTCCTATATTTGAGGAAGCCAACCTTGCCAATGACCATAACCTGCTCCTGATGTCGGTGATGAACGAAGTGGCTCGCAGACACAATTTCAGAGTGCTTCTTCACGAGAAGCCATTTGCCGGCATTAACGGCAGTGGCAAGCACAATAACTGGAGCCTCGGAACAGACACCGGCAAACTTCTTTTCTCTCCAGGTAAGACTCCGAAGGAGAATTTGGAGTTTATCGTCTTCGTAAGCAACGTTATGGCAGCTGTTCATAAACACAACGCTCTTTTGAAAGCATCCATTATGACAGCTACCAACGCTCATCGTCTCGGCGCTAATGAGGCACCTCCGGCAATCATATCAATGTTCCTTGGCAAGCAGCTCAGTGAAGTGCTTGATCGCATAGAGAAGAATGAGGTTGATTCCATCATTATGGAAGGAAAGGGGGAGATGCGCCTTGATCTCACACAGATTCCGGAGCTGATGATTGACAATACCGATCGTAACCGCACAAGTCCCTTCGCGTTTACCGGTAATCGTTTTGAGTACCGAGCTGTCGGTTCGTCAGCCAACTGTGCTTCCGCACTCATTGCACTCAACGCTGCCGTGGCTGTAGAGCTTAACGAGTTTGCCGATAGAGTGGAAGCTCGTCTTGCTAAAGGTGAGCCTATAGATAAGGTGTTGCTCGATGAGGCACGTGAGAACATCATCAAGGCAAGAGCAATCCAGTTTGACGGTAATGGCTACAGTGATGAGTGGAAGGTCGAAGCAAAGCGTCGCGGACTTGATGTGGAGTCGTCGGCACCACTGATGTTTGATTCCTACCTTTGGCCTTCGAGCGTTGAGATGTTTGAGAAGGCAGGTCTGTTTAACAAGAAGGAACTTGAGGCACGCAATGAGGTGAAATGGGAGATGTATTCCAAGAAGCTTCAGATCGAGAGCCGTGTGCTTGGAGACTTAGCCATCAATCACATTATTCCGGCTGCCATCACTTATCAGCGTCTTCTCCTTGACAATGTATATAAGGTGAAGGAATTGTTCGACGGTGACACTGCCAAGAAGATCGGTGGCCAGGATATGGCATCGATTGAGAAGATTGCCGGTCACCTTAATGAAATCAAATTCTTAGTAGAGAAGATGATTAAGGAGCGTCACATTGCCAACCGCAAGCCGTCAGAGCGTGAGAAGGCAATTGCTTATCACGACAACGTTGCGCCCCTGATGGAGGAAATCCGCCATCATATCGATTCCGTTGAGCTGATGGTGGATAATGAGATTTGGCCGCTTCCAAAATATCGTGAGCTGCTCTTCATACGCTAAGTAAT
>CAMWIF010000230.1 GCA_947174225.1 uncultured Porphyromonadaceae bacterium
GTTTTGAGAAAGGTGTAGAAAAAGGTATGCAGAAAGGCATAGAGAAAGGAATACAGAAAGGCATAGAGAAAGGTAGAGAGGAAGGCGTTCTCAAAACTGCACGTAACTTTAAAGCCCTCGGTGCTTCAACTGAGATGATAGCCCAAGCGACAGGGCTTTCCGCAGCTGAAATTGATGCTCTCTGATTTTTCCTTCCGATTTGTCTGTTGTACCTACCTTTCCTATGTTCTGTGCATCTTTCTTTGGTTTAAGGGTATGATTAGGTTTTTTAGTCAATATTAACTTGGAGGAGTTGGGGGTGTGACGGGGATTTTGTAATTTTGCAGTTGCAAGAAATAGATTGAAAATGCAAGAGAAAGAGATTCAAAATAACCCAATAGAAAATCAAAATAACCCAATATCAGTTCAGAATCATTCGGTACAGAATCAGATTAAGCTGACACAGAATCAGATTAAGCCGGAGATTGCGGAGCCGCCGTTTAAGCTGGCGGTTATGCCGATTGCTTTTTTGCTCGTTACATTGATTTGTCTGATAGCGTTTAAGGGCGCGGATGCCATTAATACTTGGAGTCCGTATGTGCTCCTTTCGGCTGCCACTTTGGCGTTGGTTCTTTCGGCAAAGTATCTTAAAGGGAAAATGAGTGGTCTCGCTTGGGGTGTGCGCAGCAGTGCTACGCAGATTCTCCCCGCTGTGCCGATACTGCTCTTTATCGCGATACTTTCTACCACTTGGATGCTTGGCGGTATTGTACCTACATTTATACATTATGGATTGCAGTATCTTAATGCTAAGGCTTTCTTAGTGACGGTGTGTGCCGTGAGTGGCTGCATATCGGTGCTGACCGGGAGTTCGTGGACTACTATTGCTACGATAGGAGTAGCTTTCATGGGTATTGGTCAGGTGATGGGCTACAGCGACCCGTGGATTGCCGGTGCGGTGATTTCGGGTGCTTACTTTGGTGATAAGGTCTCTCCTTTGAGCGACACTACGGTCGTGGCTTCGAGTAGCTGTGGCGTTGATCTGTTTACCCATATACGTTACTTGCTGCTTACAGCCGGTCCCTCGATGGGGATTGCGTTGCTTGTGTTCTTGATTGAGGGACTTGTGCATAACCCTACTATGGTAGGGGAACAGCATAGCCAGATGCTTGATGTGCTGCACATCACCTTCAACATCACCCCGTGGGTGCTTATAGTGCCGGCAATAACCCTGTTGCTGATTGCCCTGAAGCTGAATACAATGATCACTTTGGCAATAAGTAGTGCTCTCGGTGTGGTGGCTATGTTGATTTTCCAACCTCAGATTCCCTTGGATGCCGAATACATAAAGGCTGTGTGGAGTGGGGCAGTCTTCAATACAAGCGATCAGGGTTTCAACGACCTTGTGTCTACTTCCGGTGTGTTGGGTATGCTTCCCACGATTTATCTGGTGTTAAGCGCGATGCTTTTCGGTGGAGCTATGATCGGCACCGGTATGCTCCGCGCCATATCAACTGCCATAACCCGTAAACTAAAGGGTGTGAAGGGGATTATCGGTGCCACTATCGGCAGCGGACTTATGCTTAACGGTTTTACTGCCGACCAATATCTGTCGATTATCATCGGTGCCAATATGTATAAGGAGGTGTATGCCCGCACCGGGCTTGAGGCAAGGAAACTGAGCCGTACACTTGAGGATTCCATTTCTGTTACTTCGGTGTTGATTCCGTGGAACTCATGCGGACTCACGCAGTCGGCTGTGTTGGGCGTCTCAACCATAGCCTATTTCCCTTACTGCGTATTCAATTACCTTTCTCCCGTGATGTCGTTTGTGATGTCAACCGGCATTTTGAAGGTAAGAAGAGGGGTCATAGCTCGTTTCCGCAAGGCGGTATAAATGGCGAAAAATATTTATCTGATAAATTATTGTAAGTCAGGGGTGTAAAAATTAGATGAAAATTTATTTGCGAAAAAGTTTGGCAGAATGAAAAATAATGTATAACTTTGCACTCGCAAAACGGAACGACATGGTTCTGATGGCGGGATAGCTCAGTTGGTTAGAGCGTCGGATTCATAACCCGGAGGTCTCGAGTTCAATTCTCGATCCCGCTACAAAAGCACGAAAGATACCGCTATCTTTCGTGCTTTTTAACTATATGGTTCCCTTAAGGATAAGCGCAAAAAATCAGTCATTATGAACTCAATGTATGAAATGATCATGGATCTGCCTCTCTTCAAAGGAGTAAGCAAAGATCAGGTTTCTCTTTTCTTGGAGAAGACCCACATAGATTTCAAGAACTATGAAGTGGGAGAGGTGCTCGCAGAGATGGGAGAACCTGTAAATATGGTAAGATTCGTGATTTCGGGAGACATCAGTCTCATCCATCCCTTGGAGGGAGTGGGAATAACCGTAGAGGAGCGATCTGGCTTTGGCAAGGTGCTTGGAGCCGACCGTCTTTTCGGTTTGGCTACGGGCTATCCTTATAGGGCAGTGGCAAAGACCCGCACAAGCATTATGGAATTCAGCAAGCCCCAATATGTGAATCTGCTCCATTCCGATAGCATCTATATGCTTAATTTCTTCAATTACCTTTCACTGCGTGCGCAACGACCCGTAGACTCAGCTGTGAAGTATTGCCATGGCGACATTATGAGTCGGATATGTCTGCTTGTGAGTTTTATGACGGAGCCGGCAGCAGGTGAGATTGTGATTCGGGGTGATAACGCTGCCTTTGCCGATTATTGCAACTGCAATGAGGAGACCGTGGCTGAATGGAAGAATCTTCTCGTGAGAGAGGACCTTGCCGATTGCGACAGCACATGTGTGCGGATAAAGTCGCGTCGTGATTTTCTTGACTACACAAAAAAATGAATTGAAAAGAGGGATTCACCGAGGAAATTTTATTAACTTTGCATTACCTTAAAATTTCTAAAAGATGAATTCGCAAACCTTATTGAAAACGAAACTGTCGATTCTCAATTTCCTTGAGTTCGCAGTGTGGGGCTCTTACCTGATATCATTGGGTAATTATCTATCAACCGTAGGTCTCAGCGAGCAGATAGGATGGTTTTATACTGTCCAGGGCTTTGTTTCGCTTATAATGCCGGGAGTGATAGGCATTGTTGCCGACCGCTGGATTCCCGCTCAGAAGATGTTGTCGCTTTGCCAGCTTATCGCCGCATGCTTTATGATAGCGGCGGGATGGTATTGCGCCGGAGCGGGAGCCGAAGTTCATTTCGGTCCGTTGTTTACCCTCTACACGTGCTCTGTGGCTTTCTATATGCCTACAATCAGTTTGGCAAACTCTGTGGCCTACTCGGCATTGTCGAGAGCCGGACTTGATACGGTAAGGCACTTCCCTCCTATAAGGGTATTCGGCACCGTAGGTTTCATATGCGCTATGCTGTTTGTGAACTTCACCGGTTTCCAGTCTACATATGCCCAGCTCTTCACATCTGCCTCTTTTGGCTTGATATTGGCTTTGTATTCACTGATTATGCCCAATTGCCCTGTCAACAAGGGACAGTCGAAGTCGCTTGCTGAATCTTTGGGCCTTGATGCCTTTGTGCTTTTCAAGAGCCGTAAGATGGCGATCTTCTTCATCTTCAGTATGCTTTTAGGCGTTTCGTTGCAGATCACCAATAGCTACGGCAACGTGTTCATCACGAGCTTCAGCAATGTGGCTGCCTATGCCGACAACTTCTTCACCAAGAATGCCAACCTCCTTATATCTCTCTCGCAGATAAGCGAGACGCTCTGCATATTGCTGATTCCGATGTGTCTGAAACGTTATGGCATAAAGGGTGTGATGCTTATGGCTATGTTCGCCTGGGTATTCCGCTTTGCATTCTTCGGTCTCGGCAATCCGGGCAGCGGCGTTTGGCTGTTCATTCTCTCTATGATAGTCTATGGCATTGCTTTCGACTTCTTCAACGTTTCGGGTTCGCTTTATGTGGATCAGCAGACACGTCCCGAGATACGAAGCAGCGCACAGGGTCTTTTTATGATTATGACCAACGGCATCGGTGCGTCGGTCGGCACACTCTGTGCCCAGGCAGTGGTAAATAAATTAGTGTTCTCTCAGGTCACTCCGGAAGCTCAGATGGAGGGCTGGCGAATCTCCTGGTATTGCTTCGCGGGGTACGCCCTTGTGGTGGGTGTGCTGTTTGCTATAATATTTAAGGATCGCCACGCCAATCCCAATCTGCATCCTCAGCGTGCAGAGGAGATGGGACAAGGCTCATCCGGTTTTGTCACACCTGATCCCCAATATAAGAAATGATAGAGTTTTATGCCCCTGATATAGAATCTACCGGACTGCTCCCGGAGTCGGATTCGGCACATTGCTGCCGGGTGCTCCGTATGAAGGAGGGAGACGAGGTGACGGTGGTGGACGGGAAAGGACATAGATTCCTTTGCAGGATTGTGGAGGCTCATCCCAAGCATACTGCATTGGAGATTGTTGAGAAAATGGATGCGCCCAATCATTGGGGTGCATCCATCACTCTTGCCGTGGCGCCTACGAAGTTAGCCGACAGGATGGAATGGATGCTTGAGAAGGCAGTCGAAATCGGTATAGACCGTGTAGTTCTTCTTAAATGCCGCCACAGTGAGCGCAAGGTTATGAAAAGGGAACGTTTAGAGAAGGTGATGATTTCTGCGATGAAACAGAGCTTGAAAGGAATGCTGCCTATAATAGAGGAGATGACCGATTTCAAGGATTTTGTCAAGATGTGTAATGGCTCTGAGTCACAGCTGTTTTTCGGATATTGCGACGCTGCCTATCCTCGCCGTGAATTTGTGAAGGAATGTAAGCCTGACAAACCTGTGGTGATAATGATTGGTCCGGAGGG
>CAMWIF010000231.1 GCA_947174225.1 uncultured Porphyromonadaceae bacterium
ATATAGAGGACATTGTACGTGTAAATGGAGCAAGAGTCTTGGAGATACATCCCGAATATACAATCTTTGAAAAGACCGGACATACCATCGAAATCAAACAGCTCTTTGAAAAGCTTAAGCCCCTCGGTCTGCGTCAGTTTGTTCGCTCAGGCAGAATTGCGGTTACCAAAGCTCCTTCGGAATTAGTCGACGAGTTTCTTGATCATCAAGAAGACCGTCGCCGTCGTCTCGCCGAAGAGAAATAATCCTCCTGTCTTATTCCGGAATAGTCATAGCTATTCAGCTGTGGCTCCGGAGTTAACATTTTGTAAAAATAATTTCTAACAATAAATTAGTTATGGCAAAGCTTAAATTTGGTGAAGTTGAAGAAACTGTCATCACACGCGAAGAATTCCCCTTGGAGAAGGCTCGCGAAATTCTTAAAGATGAAACAATCGCCGTTATCGGTTACGGTGTTCAGGGACCCGGTCAGAGTCTTAACCTCCGTGACAACGGTTTCAATGTAATTGTTGGTCAGCGTGAGGGCAAGACCTATGATAAGGCTGTGGCTGATGGGTGGGTACCCGGTGAGACTCTTTTCTCTATCGAGGAGGCTTGCGAAAAAGCTACCATCATAATGTGTCTTCTCTCTGATGCCGCTGTGCTTTCAGTATGGCCTACTATCAAGAAACACCTCACTGCCGGAAAGGCTCTTTATTTCTCTCATGGTTTCGCCATCGCTTGGCCTGACCGCACAGGTGTTGTGCCTCCCGCCGACGTTGACGTTATTCTTGTGGCTCCTAAAGGTTCAGGCACATCTCTCCGTACAATGTTCCTCGAAGGTCGTGGCCTAAACTCCAGCTACGCAATCGAGCAGGACTACACCGGTCGTGCTCTCGACCGCACTCTTGCTCTTGCTATCGGCATTGGCTCCGGCTATATTTTCGAGACTACTTTCAAGTGCGAGGCTTACAGCGACCTTACAGGTGAACGTGGTTCGCTTATGGGTGCCATCCAGGGACTTCTCCTTGCTCAGTATGAGGTGCTTCGTGAAAACGGCCACACTCCTTCGGAGGCATTCAACGAAACAGTTGAGGAACTCACCCAATCACTTATGCCTCTCTTTGCTGCCAAAGGTATGGACTGGATGTATGCTAACTGCTCTACCACTGCACAGCGCGGCGCACTCGATTGGATGGGTCCTTTCCACGATGCTATCAAGCCTGTGGTTGAAAAACTTTATGCAAGTGTAGCTTGTGGACAGGAAGCTCAGAACTCAATCGACTCAAACTCTAAACCCGACTATCGCGAGGGTCTTGAGAAAGAGCTCAAAGCTCTCCGTGAGAGTGAAATGTGGCGTGCCGGTGCCGTGGTTCGTAACCTCCGTCCCGAAAACAACTAATCATAATTTCTAAAGTATACTTACAGGCGGTCTTGATAGCATCAATTCCGCCTGTAACCTTTTCCTATCTTTTAATCTTTTTAATACCTTTATGAGAAAAACTATCTTATCAATCTTTTCTTTGATGCTGTCTATGATGGCATTGGCTCAACCTCCCGGTTTTGGAGTCCCACCTGTAGAGCCAGATTTCCCTAACCTTAATTATGCCGGAGACGGGGAGGAATATCATACTCTCGATCTCTACATTCCAAAAGATGGCAAAGATAAGCACAAACTTATCGTAGTGATTTATGGAAGTGCTTGGTTCGGCAATAATCTGAAGGGTGCCGGATACATGGGTGTCGGTCAACCCCTCACAGATGCCGGATTTGCAGTAGCAAGCATTAATCACCGTTCAAGTGGGGATGCCAAATATCCGGCTCAGATTAATGATGTGAAAGGCGCAATCCGCTATTTAAAGGCAAATGCCGAACAGTTGGGAATAGACACCACTTTCGTCGGTATCACCGGATTTTCTTCCGGGGGCCATCTCTCTTCTATGGCGGGTGTCACCAACGGTATGAAGACACGTACCGTCGGCAATACCACGATTGACATTGAGGGAAATGTGGGAGGCAATCTCCAACATAGCAGTAATGTGGATGCAGTCGTTGACTGGTTCGGTCCTGTTGATATGGCGCGTATGGAAAACTGCTCTACTGTAAAGGATACCAATTCACCTGAAGCCGCATTAATCGGTGGTGCCCCCGCAGACAATCCGGATCTCATTGCCCTAATCAGTCCGATAACCTATGTCTCCGACTCCACAGCTCCAATACTTGTGATTCACGGCACCACAGACAATGTGGTTCCTTTCTGCCAAAGCGAATATTTCTCTGAAGAACTTGCTAAGGCAGGAAAACTCGAAAGACTGATATCTGTCGAAAATGGTCAGCACGGTCCGATTACCTTCAACGAAGACACCTTTAAAGCAATGGTTGATTTCTTCAATCAACAAGCCAATAAATAATCAACGGTTGTAGTCATTAGTTGAAGAGTCTATGGAGGCGATTTTTAATCGCCTCCATAGACTCTTCAACTTCTTGCTGTTATACGTCCTTCATAATAATTCATAAAGGCCTTATTGACCAAACGTGTTCCACCTGGAGTAGGATAATCACCTGTAAAATACCAGTCGCCCGGATGGTTGGGAAGAGCCTTATGCATAGATTCTACTGACTGGTACACAATCTCTACCTCTGCCTTGACTTCCGGAGCTTTTAGAAGTTGAGCGATTTTATCTGAAATCTCTTTATCTGTAAAGGGAGCGTATATCTCCTTTACATAATTCTCAACTTCATTTGTAGGATGATCAATGCTATCCTTACATTTATGGTATACCGTGTCAATAATATATCCCAATCCACGCTCTTGTAACGATGCCATAGCAGCCTTAAAAGCAATGAATTCCCCCATCCTCGACATATCAATACCGTAACAATCAGGATAACGCACCTGGGGTGAGCTGGAAACTATTACAATTTTACTGGGATTAAGTCGGTCTAGAATCCTAAGAATCGACTGTCGCAGTGTCGTACCTCTCACAATGCTGTCATCTATCACTACTAAATTATCACCCGGTTTAATGGAACCATAGGTAATGTCGTAGACATGCGTCGCGAGATCATTCCTCACAGAACTCTCAGCGATGAACGTGCGCAATTTTATATCCTTAATTGCCACTTTCTCCCTACGAATTCTGCGACGCAGCACATGTGCGATGTTGGCATCCGTAAGATTCCCGGTAGCAGAAAGAACTTGAATCTCGTCTATCTTGCTCTTTATCAGATATTCCTCTAACCCATGAATCATTCCATAAAACGCAACCTCCGCAGTGTTTGGAATAAAAGAGAAAACCGTATTGTCGGTGTCATAATCCACTGCCTTAAGCACAGGCTGAACGAGCTGCCGTCCCAATATTTTGCGTTCTTGATAGATATCCTGATCCGAGCCTCTTGAAAAATATATCCGTTCAAAACTGCACTTTGCATTGTTTCCCTCTGGAAGAATCCTATCAATGCGCATTGTTCCATCCCTATCTACCACCAAAGCCGTTCCGGGTTCAAGCTCTTTTACCTCTTCAAAAGGAAGGTTAAAAGCCGTCTGAATCACGGGACGCTCACTTGCCACAACTACTATTTCTTCATCCTTGTAGTAAAATGCAGGACGTATCCCGTTAGGATCTCGCATAGCCCACATATCTCCGTTGCCTACAATGCCACAAATCACGTATCCACCATCCCAAATTGGAGAGCAACGCTTCAACATATTGGCTACATTTAGATCTCTTGCTATCGCATGAGAGAGAGCCAACCCTTTAAGTCCGGCATCCTTGTGAATCTTATAGAGCCTTTCGTTTTCTCTGTCAAGGGCATGGCCAAGCTGCTCCAACAGGATAAAGGTATCGGCATACAGACGTGGGTGCTGTCCCTTCTCAATTATTGAATTGAATATCTCATCGACATTGGTCATATTGAAATTGCCACAGAGGAGCATATTCCGTGAGCTCCAATTATTTCGACGCATGAAGGGATGCACATAATTAATTCCGGAGCGTCCGGTAGTGCTATAGCGAAGATGACCCATATACACTTCGCCCACAAACGGTGCTTCTGCAAGCGTATATCCTTCGCTAAGGCAATCATTGATACGTTGATGAGCCGCCTCAAACACCTCTGTTATAGCGCCGGCACCTTGTGCCCTCTCTCGGAATATATATTCTCGACCCGGAGCTACATCAAGTTTTACACAACCGATTCCGGCAGCCTCTTGTCCTCGATTGTGTTCTTTCTCCATAATGAGATATAGTTTGTCGAGTCCATACAGCTCAGAGCCGTATTTCTCTTTATAATATTTAAGAGGCTGGAGAAGACGAATCATCGCAACTCCACACTCATGCTTAATCAATTCCATCTTTCTCCTCCTGCTTCTTTATTGCGGCTTTTATGAAAGAAAGGAAAAGGGGATTCGGATGAAGCACCGTTGACTGGTATTCGGGATGATATTGAGTACCTACATACCAGGATAATGACGGAATCTCAACAATTTCCACCAAGCCGGTGTCTGGATTTTCTCCTACACACTTCATACCTGCCCTTTCGAAACGATCAAGAAATTCGTTGTTAAATTCGAATCTATGGCGATGACGTTCCTTTATAATCTGCTGCCCATAGGCTTTAGCGGGAATTGAATCCGGATCAAGCCAACATTCATAAGCACCGAGTCGCATGCTGCCTCCCATATTCGACACGCTCTTCTGCTCCTCCATAAGGTCAATGACATTATAAGGAGTGTGAGGATCCATCTCCGTAGAATTAGCATCCGTAAGACCTAACTCATTACGGGCAAATTCGATCACCATACATTGCATACCCAAACAGATTCCAAATGTAGGTATATCGTTTTCCCT